>JAIVJP010000224.1 GCA_020199975.1 Acidobacteriota bacterium | reverse complement strand
GTTCTCAGTTCATGGGAAACGTTTGAAAGAAACTCCTGCCTCACACGCTCGAGTTTTTCCAGTTGTGTTATGTCGAAGAAGACGCCAATCGCTCCCGCAGTGGTTGTACCATCGCTGCTGCCTAATGGCACTACTCTTAAATCAAAAACGCGGCGGCCGGGGTTGTGTGTTTCAATTTCCACGCCCGACCGTTCATTTCCTTTGAGCGCATCGTGAAACGCACTGTAGATTGCAGGGTTTCGCGTCAATTCCGTCAAACGCTGAGACTCAAGTCTGCCAGTCGCCAAATTGAAGAGCCTGTGCGCAGCAGGATTTGAAGCAACTACGCGCATGTCGTTGTCGACGACAAGCAACCCCTCGCGCATTTCATCCAGAGTGGCCTCGAATAGTTTACCGAGGGCGAAGATCTCAGTTGACCGAGAGACTAATGGTTCGCTTACGTTTTGAGTAGGAAGCAAGGAGGCTCCCGGCTGATTACCTTGGCGGCCCTTTACCAGGAAGTATCCCGCCAGAAATCCAAGCGTGGCTAGCGCAATCGCACCGCCGGTAAGCGAAAAAATGAGAATGAGAATCGCAAGCAGCGCGGCACATGCGGCAAGTATATAGCTGGAGTGCCTGAACACAGTTTCTGTACCTTCGGCGTCAGTTGCCTTCCGGCTTTTCTGAGGTGCCTGTAAAGCGATAACCGACTCCGACGACCGTCTCGATGCAGTCGCCACAGTCTTCCAGTTTCTGCCGGAGACGCCTGATGTGTACGTCCAGCGTCCGGGCGTCGCCATAGTAGCTGTAGCCCCAGACGTTATCCAGAAGCTGCTGGCGGGTTATTACCCGGTCGGCGCTTTTGGCTAAGACTGAAAGGAGGCTAAATTCCTTGTTGGTGAGTTTGATCTTGCGACCGTTGCAAATAACACGAATATCGGCGAAATCGACCATGAGGTGATCGTCTTCATAAGTCTTGCCGGCCCCTTCATCCATGCGTCGCAACACTGCGCGCACTCGCGCCAGGAGTTCTCGGACGGAGAAGGGCTTGGTTATGTAGTCGTCGGCCCCAAGGTCCAGGCCGGCAACCCGGTCAGACTCGGACCCCTTGGCAGTCAAAATGATGATTGGGGTGCGTCGGGTTAAGGGTTCCCTGCGAAATCGGCGGCAAAGTTCCGTGCCACTCATACCTGGCAACATCAGGTCGAGCACAATCAGCATTGGTGGATTGCGTTCGTTCAGCGCCTCGATTAAGCCCTGCTCACCCGTAGCCGCAACGACAGTTAGCAGGCCTTCTCGCTCGAGGTTATATTTCAAACTCTCAGAGATATCGGGATCGTCTTCGATGATAAGAACTGGGCGCGCCATACTTTCAATTAACGTGCTTAATAAAGGCAGCTTCGGCCATGTAAACGGTCAACTCGCAGATATCGGTAACGTAATCACCGATGCGCTCCAGATGCTTGGCTACGAATATCAAACGTGCGTTGCGGCTGGCTGTCGAGGGCTCCGACACCATTCTCTCGATCAGGTTGTGAAACACCCGATTATAAAGATCGTTAATTACGGTATCCAGGGTGATCACGTCTCGGGCCGCTAGTGCGTCATTCGAAGTGAATGCGTCGAGCGCCGCTCGCAACATCGCAGAAGCTTGTTCGGCCATCTGGCGGAGTTCGATGTTCTGCTTGAGCTCCGGCTCGTTGTTGAGATCGATGGCCGCCCGCGCGATGTTACAAGCATGGTCCGCTATACGTTCAAGAACAGGGGCCATTTTCGCGACCGAAATCACAAACCGCAGGTCCCGGGCGGCAGGCTGTCTAAGAGCGATGAGATCTATGCATTGCCGATCGATCTCAACTTCAATCCGATCAATCGCATCGTCGTGATTCAGCACGCCGCGGTTGATAACTGACGTTGTCAGTAAGCTCTCGTTTCCTGTAGGAAAATCAAAATCGTTTCAGCCAAACCTTCCGGTAATGTAGTCCTCGGTCAGCTTCTCGTCGGGATTGGTAAACATCTTCTCAGTGGCATTCACCTCGATGAGCTTACCCAGCAGGAAGAATGCCGTCGTATCGGATACGCGAGCCGCCTGCTGCATGTTGTGTGTAACGATCACAATGGTGTAGTGCTGCTTCAATTCAACAATCAGCTCTTCGATTTTCGCCGTGGCCATTGGATCTAATGCCGAGGCAGGTTCGTCCATTAAGACTACGCTGGGACGAATGGCGAGCGCCCGCGCGATGCATAACCGCTGCTGTTGACCGCCAGACAAACCAAGAGCGGATTGTTTCAAACGATCCTTGACCTCTTCCCAAAGCACCGCATCTTTGAGCGCTTGTTCCACACACACTTCAAGCTCACTTCTGCTTGAAGTCATCCGGTTGATCCTGAGGCCGTAGGCTACATTATCGAATATTGACTTGGGAAATGGGTTTGACTTCTGAAAGACCATTCCCACTTTCCGCCGCAGTTCCACAAGATCGGTTCCTGGCGCGTAAATGTCGCGGCCGTCAATCAAGATCTCTCCAGTAACTCGCGTTGTTGGAATGATGTCGTTCATGCGATTTAGCGCACGCAAAAACGTCGACTTGCCGCAGCCTGAAGGGCCGATGAAAGCTGTCACGATCCTTTCTGGGATGTCCAGGGAGATGTCGAAAAGCGCTTGCACGCGGCCGTAATGGAAGTTGAGATGCCGCACACTTATCTTGGCTGAGGGACTGGCCACGCCGACGTTCTGGTCCGCCTGCACAACTGGCGCCGCATTCGGAACCGCCTGTTTTGACACCTGTGCTGACATGGAGTTCAATTTAACCAAAATGCCCCGTGATGTATTCTTCGGTCAACTTGATAGCTGGATTTTCAAACATTTCCTTCGTGGGGGCTACTTCAATAAGCTCGCCCAAATACATAAAAGCTGTGTAATCAGAGACGCGCGCTGCCTGTTGCATATTGTGCGTCACGATGACGACCGTGACATCCCGCTTCAAATCGAAAATAAGGTCTTCTATTTTTGAGGTTGCTATCGGATCGAGCGCCGAAGTTGGCTCGTCGAACAGAAGCATTTCGGGCTCCGTCGCCAGAGCACGGGCAATACAAAGACGCTGCTGCTGGCCGCCTGAAAGAGTGTAAGCAGACGCGCGCAACCGATCCTTGACTTCGTCCCAGAGGGCTGCAGAACGAAGGGATTGTTCAACGTGGTCCTTGAGTTCCTGACCATTGATGCCTCTCAAGCGGAGCCCGAACGCCACATTCTCAAAGACTGACTTCGGAAAGGCGTTGGGTTTCTGGAACACCATGCTCATGCGCATACGCATTTCCAGCGGATCCGTTTCCGGCCCGATCAAATTGATACCGCTTGGTTGCAGAATGATCTTTCCCTCGTATCGTGTTTCCGGGTAAAGATCATGAATCCGATTGAAGCAGCGCAGCAGCGTAGACTTTCCGCAACCAGAAGGGCCAATGATGGCGGTAACCTGATTGGCGCCGAAGACCATATTGATCTTCTTGAGGGCCTGAAGCTTCCCATAAAAGAAGTTCAAGCCTTCTACCTCGGCTTTGATCTGCCGCGAAGCGGCAGCTTGGTCCTCCGCCGACTCCAGGACGTCCTGGTTAACCTCGGGGGGAGCAAATTCATCTCTCATCGTCATTTGCGCCAGACGGCCAATGCCCATTTCCACGCTTGCATTCATTGGCGGCGTTTCATCACCACTTGATTCGTTTACGCACCCGATAGCGAATCATGATCGCAATAGCATTGAGCAACAAAGTCACAACAATTAACACTAATCCCGCCCCCGCGGCGTTTACCACGAAGTCTTGATCGGGGCGCGAGACCCAATTGAACATTTGTATAGGCAACACCGAAAAGGGTGACCATAACCAGTCAAAGGAGATAAATGGAGGCTGCGATTTAATCAGCGGAGGAGGCAGAAAAGCAATAAATGTAAGAGCTCCAATAG
>JAIVJP010000223.1 GCA_020199975.1 Acidobacteriota bacterium | reverse complement strand
TGTCGTTAATCCCGTGCTTGTGAGTTTCCAGCAGCGCGCCAATTTTAAGCGAAGGGTGATCTCCCAAATGGGTGACCAACTCGCCCGCCTGATTCGCATGTTCCAGGCAGGTGCTTGCTTCACTGCGCAACCAGCTCGTTATAGGAATGCGGTTATGACCAAAGACCATCAGCGCGTAGTGGGTGTATCGCACCACTCCCGCCAGCTCGGTTTCCAGAATCTCATTTAACAACGTTACAGCGGCCGCTTTATCAAACGGTTGCTCAGACATAGTCTCTTCCTCCCAGGTGTCAGCTACTTGATAGAGAATGGTGAATAGTAAATGGTAAATCGTTAATGGTAAATACGAATGTACTGCGGATGTACTACGGATCTGCTGTTTTAATCCTCTACCAAGTCAGCGGAGATGGGTTCTGAACCAGACCAAGACGGCAACGCAGGACCGAGCGGTACGCTACGAGATGATCGCAACGATATGCCTAACAATGGGCAGTCAATTGTTTTAATGTTGCCCTACTTCTGTCCTTACCGTTAGGATGCGAGGAGCAATCTCGAGTTCGATCAGGAAAGCGGGAAACACATTCGAAATGTCCCTTGACGCTTCTGTTCCCGACAAAACAACCGCCGAAATCACACCGTCACCTGCGAGAGTCTACGACTACAAACTATGGCAGGTCATCGGAGCCTCTGCGGTTGGAACCATGATCGAGTGGTACGACTTCTACATCTTCGGCAGCCTGGCCACAGTCATCTCGCCACTGTTTTACCCTCCAGGCAATGACACCCTCGCTTTGATCGCTTACCTTTCAACGTTCGCCGTCGGCTTCGTCGTTCGACCCTTTGGCGCGCTCTTCTTCGGGCGCATCGGCGACTTGGTTGGTCGGAAGTATGCCTTTCTCGTAACGTTGCTGATCATGGGCGGCGCAACCGCGCTCCTCGGATTTCTCCCCACGTATGCCACGATTGGAATTGCGGCGCCAATTATTCTGCTGGTGATCCGCATCCTGCAAGGACTTGCCCTGGGAGGTGAGTACGGCGGTGCTGCCGTCTACGTTGCGGAACATGTACCGGACGGGAAGCGCGGCTTCTACACGAGTTTCATCCAGATCACGGCGACGTTGGGGCTGTTCCTTTCGTTAGCGGTAATCCTGCTGGTCCAGAACTCGATGAGCCGGGAAGAGTTCAGCGCCTGGGGTTGGCGTGTCCCCTTCGTTATCTCAATCCTATTGGTCGGAATTTCACTCTACATTCGCCTGCGCATGAAAGAGTCGCCCATCTTTCAGCACATTAAGGGCGCAGGCATGACTTCAGCGAAGCCCCTGAAAGAGGCATTCACCGAGTGGAAGAACTTGAAACTGGTTCTCATATCCCTGTTCGGTGCGACGGCTGGTCAGGGAGTCGTTTGGTACACCGGACAGTTCTACGCGTTGTTCTACCTTCAGGCGATTCTAAACGTGAACGCCACTTCGGCAAACTACATTGTGGCCATCGCCTTGCTGCTAGCCATGCCTTTCTTCGTGCTTTTTGGTGCGCTCTCAGACCGCATTGGACGCAAACGAATCATGATGGTCGGGTGTCTGCTGGCGGCCGTCTGTTACATCCCAATCTACAAAGCGATGCAGGCTGCCGCTGGTTCAAACGTCGTGAGCGCGGTATCGCGCAGGCATCCAGTCACAGGAGCAATCACACTTACGCCTCAGACAACTATCGACGGGGTCATGCAACCGGCATCCGAAGTTCTTCCATATACAGATCTGGGCACGCTTCTTAGCAATGCAATAACCTCGAAGCTCGTCGGGCTAGTGTTCATCCAGGTGATTTTTGTCACGATGGTTTATGGCCCAATCGCCGCTTATCTGGTGGAAGCCTTCCCGGCGAAAATCAGATACACGGCGCTCTCCCTTCCCTACCACATCGGCAATGGCGTCTTCGGTGGCTTGTTGCCGGTCATAAGTCTGTGGGTGGTTGCGGAAACAGGAAATATCTATGCGGGGTTGTATTACCCGATATTCATAGCCAGTCTCACATTTATCGTCGGATCGCTTTTACTGAAAGAGACGAGGAGTGTTCTGATATGGAAAGAAGTGGAAACAGATCGGCCGGGTAAGCTAACGAGTGACATGGACGGGTCGGTTTGAGTGCCGCTCAAACTTACGAAA
>JAIVJP010000507.1 GCA_020199975.1 Acidobacteriota bacterium | reverse complement strand
GGCCTACAGAGAGCTGCCGACCTACGCTAAGCGAACCGCCTTTTCAACCATCGCCTATACCCGGTTAGGCCAGATTTCCTCGACCCTCGTTCGCTACGCTGAGGAAGCCGGGAAACCAAACGAAGCTAGGTATGAAGAGTTTCGTGACTCAAAGTTGGAATCGCTGAAGTTTAACCTCTCTTCGCCGGCTCCAATCTATGCGGATATGGAGGAGGCAATACTTGCTGCCTGGCTTGCGGATGCACAGCAGACGCTGGGCGCAGACGATCCTTTCATTCGTGCAGCTCTGCAGGGCGAAACTCCGGCGGCGCTCGCCAAGAGCGTTGTCTCGGGGACAAAGCTCAGTGATGTGTCGGTTCGCAAAGCGCTTTTTGAAGGTGGGGCAGACGCAATCAAGAAGAGCGATGATCCGCTGATCGTCCTTGCCCGCCGGGTGGAACCAATCATCCGCGAACTGCGCGCCTGGAACGAGGAGAAGATTCAGAGTGTGGAAACTGCTGCCGGCCAGAAGATTGCTGCAGCACGCTTCGCCGTACTTGGCAGGAACGTTTATCCGGATGCTACGTCCAGTCTCCGCATAAGTTACGGCAGAGTGCTGGGTTATGAGGAAGACACCACCCTGGTGCCTTACAAAACGACCTATAGCGGTCTTTACGATCGCACCGTCAGCTTCGATGAGAAACCTCCCTTTGATTTGCCGCAGCGATGGAGGGACGGGCGGGCGAAACTGGACCTCGTGACTCCAATGAACTTCGTTTACACCGCGGACACGATTGGCGGCAATTCCGGTAGTCCAGTCATTAACCGGAATGCGGCAGTGGTGGGCCTCAACTTTGACAGCAACATTCAGAAGTTGCCCAACCGGTACTGGTATGTAGATGAGGCTGAGGGCGGTCGCGCCTTGGCGGTTCACAGCGCTGCCATCATCGAGGCGCTACGAAAGCTGTATGGCGCCGAAGAGCTCGTGCTGGAGATCCTGGGTCGTTAGGATCAATACAGTACCCGGAGCGGTAGGGGGCTGTGTGGAAACCCAGTTCCTAAGCGCCAAAGGGGCGAAATGTGAAAGCCTAGGGCAACGCCCTAGGTTAGGGTCTATTAGTTTGAAGCGCTGAAGGCGCGAAATTAGAGTGTCGACCGAATACAGTAGGAATTGTCGCCTCCAACATCATTTCGCGCCTTCAGCGCTCAGAAGCGCAACGAGCCCACCTGGGCCGATGGCCCAGGCTTTCACATTTCGCGCCTTTGGCGCTTGGAGCCTGAGTTTTCACATAGTTTCCTCAGCGAACGGATGCCAGCACGCAACTGGAGGGGATGACGAGTTCGAGGGATCGTGACTACTAGCATAAGAGCGGTGGCAATTACTGTGAGCGATCGGTCGGCCCTTGGTGAACAGGAAGACGCCTCGGGCCCCGCACTCGTGGAGTTGCTCCGCGAGGCAGGAGCCGACATTGTGGCGCACGAGGTCGTGTCTGACGATCTGGATCCACTTGCCGACAAATTGCGAGAGTTCGCCGAGCGCAGCGACGTTAATTTAATCATTACCACGGGCGGCACGGGTCTCGGACCGCGCGATAACACACCGGAAGCAACACTCCGCGTAATTGAGCGGGAAGCCCCAGGCCTTGCAGAAGCGATGCGGCTGGAGACCCTGAGGCACACGCCCATGGCGATGATCTCGCGCGGTGTCTGCGGCATCTGCTCCGGGACGTTAATCATCAACCTGCCAGGCTCGCCAAAAGCGGTGGGCGAAAGTTTTGCGGTGATCAGACCGGTGCTGGCTCACGCCGTTGCCTTGCTCGAAGGCGACACAAGGCACGTTTCAAAAACAGGGTAGACGTGAGCAAGCCGGGAACGGCGCTGAACACTCTTCGTTGACATTGATCTTGCGCGGCACTTAATATCCTTGCGACGGAATAGTTCAAGGACCCTCGGAGCGTCATGCTTCAAGCGACCGCCGCGGCCACTCAAACTATTGGCAGCCCTATCACGGCCTACTGGCCGGTAATGATCTTCTTTCTGGTTGCGATCGTCTTTCCAGTACTCCCCATCGTTCTCGGCCGCTTTCTGCGGCCAATCAACTACGACAAAAACAAGATGCGCCCGTACGAGTGTGGCATCGATCCCAAGACGGAAGCGCACGACCGTTTCACAGTACGCTAC
>JAIVJP010000506.1 GCA_020199975.1 Acidobacteriota bacterium | reverse complement strand
AGCCAAAACATATCGCCGCAAGGGTCACGCCGAGCATGATGATCAGCGCTACGTCCCCTCCGGCGAAATTGAATGGTGGGAAAAACACAACGATCCGCTCGAGCGCTACGAACGGTTTCTAACAGAATCGGGTTTGGCTAATAAAGAGAAGTTGGAGGAGATCAACGCCGACGTCGTTCGCGAGATTGATGAAGACTGCGCCTGGGCTGAATCCTCACCAATGCCCGAGCCGGATCAGGCCGCTTATAGAGTGTTCGACAACAGCATCGTAGAGCCGGCATTTCGGCCGCAAGTTCTGAAGAGCTAACTATGCTTTTACCCGCCGACAAGAGAAGTTCCGAAGAAAATCCTAAGGTTGTCTCACCCACCGGAGGATCGAAAATGGGTCTCGTTTATGCGGAAATCGAACTAATAAGTACTGAGGATCTTATACTGCATCGTCGGAGATTACTGGCGGAGGACAAAATCAAACGAATGCGCATAAGAGCAATGGTCGACAGTGGTTCTTACATGATGGTCATCACCGATCATATTAGACAACAACTCGACTTGCCTCTGATACAGGAGCAAGTCTTTCGTTTGGCTGACGACAGCGAGGTCAAGGGTGAAGTTGTAGGACCAGTTGAGATACGCTTCGAAAACCGCTCGACTACTGTCAGAGCTGTAGTCTTGCCCGGTGCGGAGGAGCCGTTGCTGGGTTCAATTCCTCTAGAGGATTTGGACGTGGTAATCGATCCGAAACAGCAGCGGCTAATCGTGAATCCCAGGAGCCCAGACATCGCGACCAAGTACGCTAAGTAAAGAGATGTCCACCGCAATCAAAAAAGAGCACAAGTCAGCACGTCCCGAGCGTGGTGGCGTGGTGACCCTGGTGGAGGCCATTCGTCAGGGCATCTGGGAAGAAATGGAACGCGACCAGACTGTCTTCGTGCTGGGTCAGGATGTGGGCGCCTATGGCGGAGCATTCAAAGTCACGGATGGTCTGATTGATGAGTTTGGCAACGGGCGGGTCATTGATACACCCATTTCGGAAGGCGCGATTGTTGGCGCTGCCTGTGGCGCGGCACTCATGGGCATGCGGCCGGTTGCCGAATTTCAGTTTATCGATTTCATCTCAGCCGGATTTGATTTGCTGACCAACTACGCTGCCAAGTGCCGCTATCGTTGGGGCGCAGGCGTTCCGGCAGTCTTTCGTGGTCCATGCGGCTCCGGCTTGCGCACTGGCCCGTTCCACTCGCTCAATCCGGAATCGTTTTTTCTCAACACCGCGGGCCTGAAGATGGTTGAACCATCCACCGCCTACGACGCGAAGGGTCTGATCAAGGCCGCTATCCGCGATCCTGATCCAGTGCTCTTCTTCGAACACAAGAAACTTTACCGGCTGCCTCGCTTGCGTGAAGAGATTCCTGCTGACGATTACATCGTAGAGATTGGTAAAGCCCGCACGGTCCGTGTAGGCCGGGATCTTACGATCATAACCTTTGGGGCCTTGGTGCTGACGGCGCTCGATGCCGCCGAGGAGCTGGAGAAGGAAGGTCTCGACGTCGAGATCATCGATCTGCGCACCCTCGCGCCCCTCGATAAAACGGGAATCGTGGCGAGTGTTAAGAAGACCAGCAGAGCGCTGGTGCTGCACGAAGCATCGCGCACAGGCGGCATTGGTGGCGAGATAGCGGCGCTGATTGGCGAAGAAGCTTTTGAATGGTTGGATGCGCCCGTGTTGCGGCTCGCTTCAATTGATACGCCGGTGCCTTACTCACCGCCGCTTGAGGACTACTACCTGCCGCAGACCAAAGACGTGGTGGATGCGGCCCGGAAATTGGCTGCTTTCTAAAAGCAACATTGTTTCGAAAGGAGAATGACCATGCCGAAATTCTTAATTGAACGAGAAATTCCCGGAGCAGGAAATTTGTCGGGAGCGGAATTGCAGGCAATCTCCCAAACCTCGTGCGGAGTGCTGCAAAAAATGGGCCCGCAGATTCAGTGGCTGCAAAGCTACGTGACCGGTGACAAAATTTACTGCGTCTATATTGCACCGAATGAAGACATGATCAGAGAACATGCGAAGCAGGGTGGCTTTCCGGCTAATCGAGTGTCGGAGATCAAGTCAGTTATCGATCCTACGACGGCGGAAGGTTGAAATTTTCGATTTTGGATTTT
>JAIVJP010000222.1 GCA_020199975.1 Acidobacteriota bacterium | reverse complement strand
GAGCATAGCTGTCATGTGAACATCATGCCCGCAGGCGTGCATCACTCCGACTTCCTGTCCGGCGTCGTTCTTAGTTCTTACTTTGCTTGCGTAAGCAAGGCCCGTTTTCTCTTCGACGGGAAGAGCGTCCATGTCAGCGCGCACCAGCACTGTAGGCCCATCGCCATTCTTTATCACGGCCACCACGCCATAGCCGACCCACTCTGGGCGATCAAATTTGCCCATCCGTTCAGTCACCGTATATCCCAGAGCCCGAAGTTGACCGGCGAAGAAGGTCGCGGTTTTCTCTTCGCGATGGGAAAGCTCCGGCGCTGCATGGAGCATCTTGTAGGTCTCGACGAGCGAGTTAATCTCGCGGCCGATCAGTGCGTCGAGCGATTGCTGTGCGCCGGTGGGGAAAGCCAGTGAACTACTTAGAAGGATAATCGCGGAAAGGACTAGAGTTCGCATTTAAACTCCCGGTCTGGAATTGTTATCCAGGGCTAACTCGCAAACAGTCGAGCCAATTCGCTGATTCGAGCCAGATGGTAATCGTCGTGTTCAGCCTGGAAAAATATCATATCAACGAGTCGCATTTGCACCGCAAGCCGCGGGTGAAACGCACTCCTGGCAAACATCTCCGCATCCAAACCATCAAGACGAGCAACGTTCTGCATTCGCTGTTGACGAAAGTCGCTCAAGATCGAACCGACCGGAACACTGTTGTGGCCCGCCTCATAGGTTTTGCGGTTTGACATGTCTGCCGCATGAAGCTCAGTGGCGCCCGCCAAATACTGGTCAAGCCTTTCCATGACCAGCGCCTCGAGGTCGAGAAGATGGCCGGCGTTCTCTTGCATTGACCACTTCTCCCCATCTCTGCGCAGCAAGACTTCTGCCGGTACAGAGCCGATTCGATCTTCAAGTCGCGCGGGCGTGCCGCGCAACCGCTCAATCATTTCCGGATAAAGGCCAGTCGGAAAAGTGAAATCGAAGCGCCGGTCGATCCATTTTATTCTCTTGGTCATCGCACATTACGGGTTCGCAGTTCGTTTCTGCTTACCTTGCTGCTTGTAAAAATCGTGAATGTAATCCTTCATGCCTAGTTGCCAGGGCTTCATACCGTAACGATTCGCTTCAGCCTTGGCCTGTTGGCTCGTCCAGCCATTATGAGTAATGCGGTAAATGGCGATCACGACACCCGTGCGATCGGCTCCCTTCTTGCAGTGAACAAGCACCGGTTGGTTCTCAGGATCATTGATGGTCGCGAGCACTTGCTCAATGTCTTTGTCGTCAGGACGACCCAGGCGGCCAAGCGGAATATTGAAATAACGCAATCCAATCGAACGGGCGTCAGCTTCTTCTTCCTGAGCTCGACTATCATCATCGCGAAGATTGACAATCGTCTTGATTCCGAATTTGCGGATTCGCTGAAGGCCACCCGGTTTTGGCTGTGCGCCGCGGTAGATCCCTTCATTGACTTTATGAAAATTGGATAGCTCTTTGTAGCGAGTATCGTTTTGCGGGAGGCCGGGCGCAGCGAGCAATGTCAGGACTGCGCCAAGAGCGAGAATTCGACTAGCGTTAATCCTCATCAACCACCTTGCAAGCCTGGATCCGGGCGAACTTTCCGTAGATGCGGGTATTCTAAACCTGCTCGCTACGAATTGCACTAATGTGCTCAGATCGCGCGGTTTGGGTCTATCGTCGTGCGAACATTCAACCACAGAAGAGGAGCGGGACCGGGGGACCCCAAGCGGGCGTTTGGGTGGTGGATGCGACCGGCTCCGAAAGCCAGTTCCTAAGCGCCAAAGGTGCGAAATGTGAAAGCCTAGGGCAACCCGCCCTAGGCTAGAGTCGATTAGTTTTGAAGCGCTGAAGGCGCGAAATTACGTAGTGTTAACCGAATACAGTGATGACTGCGCCGCTTCGAACATCATTTCGCGCCTTCAGCGAGAGCTTGCTCCAGCCCATACATCACGATGAAGCAGCCGGGGACCTGCCGCTTTGCCGCCTGGGACTCGCGTCTCTTCTCGCGGTAGGTTACGGGAGCGTGGCCGACGGACTTGTGAAACAGGCTGCTAAACGATCCCAGACTCTGGAACCCAACTTCGAAACACACATCCGTAACCCTCAAGTCCCTGGATCCCAGTAGTTCTTTGGCCTTTTCAATGCGGCGCTCAACCAG
>JAIVJP010000221.1:1472-3648 GCA_020199975.1 Acidobacteriota bacterium | reverse complement strand
CGCGTAGGGCGCGCGTCCTCATAACTGCCGCAGTCCTCGTTTTCGCTCTCGTTAATACGTACCCTTGCCTGCCTCATCAATCTCTCATACACTCGGCATCTTCAAAATCCTTCCGGGTAGGTGACCGCCAACCATGATCCTGAGGACACCGGTAAGACTCCATTTTGTAATTGGCCTTCTGATACTGCTGGTCGTGGCAAGCTGCCATATGACGACGAGAGACTCAGACACTCGATCGAAGTCGTCAGGCGATGAAATACCCTGGGATGCCTACATCAATCAATTCCTCGACGCGTATTTTGCTGCTCATCCCGATTTTGCCGCGCGTTCAGGCCGTCACGAGTTTGACGGCAAACTACCCGATTGGAGCAGCGAAGGAATCAAGAAAGAAATTCAGCGTTTGCGCGCGGAGAAGGCCCGGGTCAGCAAGTTCGAGGATTCGGGGCTTGAGGAACGTCAAGAATTCGAGCGGAACTACGTGATGGCTGTCATCGACGCTGACCTCTTCTGGCTGGAATCAGCGGAGTGGCCGTATCGGAATCCGCAGTTTTATTCCGACGCGATCGATCCGGACGTTTACGTCTCCCGGCCGTACGCACCACTCGATCAGCGCCTGCGTGCGTATACCAGTTACGCAAAGGCGATTCCTGCCGCACTCGAACAGATTCGCAAGAACCTGCGGACGCCTCTGCCGAAAACCTACGTGCAAATAGGTAAGACTACATTCGGCGGTCTCGTCTCTTTTTATGAAAAGGACGTGCCTGCAGTTTTTGCTTCGGTCAAAGACGAACAGCTACAAAAAGGCTTTAGCGAGGCCAACGCTTCCGCCATCAAGGCGATGAGGGAACTGGACGCGTGGTTTCAGTCGCAACAAGCAACGGCAACTGATAACTTCGCTATAGGCGCCGGGAAGTTTAGCGAGATGTTGCGAGAGACTGAGGGCGTCGAAGTCAGGTTGGACGAACTGGAGGGCGTCGGTCGCCGCGACCTGGAACGAAACCAGGCAGCATTGCGCGAGGCTTGCGCCTCCTACGCGGCCGGACAAACACTTGCTGAGTGTGTGAGCAAGGCAGAAAGTCACAAGCCCAGTGGTGGGTCGGTAGAAATGGCCCGCAAACAGCTCACTGATCTGAAGGCTTTCCTAGCTGAAAAGAACATAGTCACTATTCCAGGCACTGAAGAGGCGCTGGTTGCGGAAGCACCTGCTTATCGGCGTTGGAACTTTGCGTACATCAACATCCCCGGACCATACGAGAAGAATCTTCCTTCCACCTACTACATTGCGCCGCCCGATCCCTCCTGGTCGCCGCAGGAAAAGGAAGCTTATCTCCCCGGCCAGGCAAACCTGCTTTTCACTTCCGTTCACGAAGTCTGGCCCGGGCACTTCCTTCAATTCCTCCATGCGAACCGCGCCCAGTCGAAGTTTGGCCAGGTGTTTGTTGGTTATGCATTTGCCGAAGGCTGGGCTCATTACACGGAAGAAATGATGTGGGAAGCGGGTCTCGGAAACGGCGACCCGGAAACCCATATCGGCCAACTCCTCAATGCGATGTTGCGCAACGTGCGCTTCCTCTCCGCCATCGGCATGCACGCCGCCTCAATGACCGTTCAAGAATCTGAAAGAATGTTTCGCGAGCAAGGTTTTCAGGATGCGGGAACTGCACGGCAACAGGCGGCCCGCGGCACATTTGATCCGGCCTATCTCAACTACACCATGGGGAAGTTGATGATCAAGAAACTGCGCGAAGACTGGACAGCCGCACGGGGCGGAAAACAAGCCTGGCAGAAGTTTCATGATGAATTTCTAAAGTACGGTGGCCCACCCATTCCGCTCGTTCGGCAGGCGATGCTTGGTAAGGAGAGGGGATCCGTGTTTTAGTTTCGTGCCTCACCATGGTTTAATTGTCCAGAGAGTTTATATCAGGGTGTTGTCTAACCAGCGCGGATGTAGTGTCTTCAGCACGGAGGTATTGTTCAAGCCCCGCTAACAGGCCCTTTTGGGTTTTCACACAGCCTCTACCGCTCCTCGGTTCTGTGCTTGCGTGACATTACCGCCTATTAAGCGAACTGAACCAGTACCCAGATCAGTTCCTCTGGGAGTCGGCTTCGATTCGTGTGGCGCCATTCGCCTGCATCCTTATGGCTGAATCAAGAATCGCAGTGGCGCGTAGTCGTT
>JAIVJP010000221.1:0-1296 GCA_020199975.1 Acidobacteriota bacterium | reverse complement strand
AAATAGTCCCAATTGTCGTGGTGCTCGGTGCATTCAGTGTCTACGCTACCTGGCGAGCGTTCGAAAATGAATTCTACGAATGGGGGCCTTACCTCTCCCCGTTTTATTCTCCCCTAATTAAAATCAGTTGGTGGCCCCTGTCTCCCGCGCTGTTAATCCTGTGGGCGCCGCTGGGCTTCCGGGCTACCTGCTACTACTATCGCAAGGCTTACTACCGCGCGTTTTTTCTTGATCCCCCCGCCTGCGCAGTTGGTGAATCTCGGTCGCACAAGTATCGCGGCGAAACAGCATTTCCTTTCATACTGCAAAACCTCCATCGTTATTTTCTCTACGTTGCACTCATCTTCCTGATTATTCTCTGGTACGACGCGATCCGGGCGTTCTGGTTCAACGGACACTTTGGCGTCGGTCTCGGCTCGCTCCTCTTGCTTGCCAACATAGTTCTGCTCTCGCTTTATACTTTCTCCTGTCATTCGTTGAGACACATCGTCGGCGGCAGGGTCGACTGTTTTTCCTGCGTCTCGTTTGGCCAGGCGCGACATTCGGGCTGGCAAGGCGCCAGTTTTCTCAATGAGCACCACATGCTGTTCGCCTGGCTAAGTCTGTTTTCGGTCGGCCTCGCCGATCTTTACGTTAGATTAGTGGCGAGCGGATCGATCCAGGATCTGAGATTGCTTTAGCTCAAGAAGGTGGTCAGAATGAGAAACCGTAAACAGATATTCAAGGAGTGGCAGAATAATCAGCTCGTTTACTGCTAAATACACCAAGATAGACGCCGGATACATGGGCCAGTTGGTTGAATGGCCGGAGGTCGTAACGGAAGGTAAAGACGTCGAAGAGTGCCGTGCGATGTTGGAGGATGCCTTGCAAGAGATGATCAGAGCCTATCGCCAGCAGAATAAGGAGATACCAACTGGCCGGGCGTTGCTCGAGCAAATACCGGTTGAGGTATAGCGTTGCCCGTAAAGCGCCGAGGACCTCATCAAATATTTCGAGCAAAACGGGTTCTATTTGCTACGTGAAGGTCGAAAACATTCCATCTACACAGATAACCAGAAGACCATTCCCATCAAGCGGCACCGCGCGATTGATCGAATAACAGCTAATGAGCTTTGCAAGCAGGCCGGATTGGAGCCGAAGTTCTGGTCGAAGTTTGGCATCAGACGTTCTTGCCGGAATGAATCCCATGCTTGTAGGTTGCAGCTGGGACGACTACACGCTCTTCGAGAAGATTCTAGGCTTAGTCGTCGCCGGTGGTGCCCTACTTTTCAGTTTTGTTATTGGACTTTTCCTTGG
>JAIVJP010000505.1 GCA_020199975.1 Acidobacteriota bacterium | reverse complement strand
GAAGGGTCGTGTCGAACAAGACCTAGTTAGACAGCTTGGTATACTGAGAAAGGCGTTATAGTGAACCTAAACATAATAGGACTTGTTGAGGGTAAAACCCGTGTGAGAACGCTTCCGGTCGTGCTGCTACTCGGTTTGTTTAGTATTACGGTACACGCTCAAAAGTCTGTCAGGCATCGTGACGGCTTTCGAAGCCCTGTGAAAACTGTCCGGACTGAGCACACATGGGCAGCAACAAGAGACGGCAAATACGTTGAGGGGGAGCGCGGCATACCGGGGGTTCACAAGCTACGACGCCAGCGGTAACAAAATCGAGATAGCCTACTACAACATTGATGGCTCTCCCGGTAATAAGCTCGTCTACACACGTAACCTAGGACGAAAGGTGACCGAATTGGTGCATTTCTGTGTATGTCCCGGCTTCCCCTCTCAGGCGGCGCTGTCTAACAAGTCGCTGAACCGGACGCGCAATCACCTTGCCCTCATCCATTAGGTTGAATGCGCGCCGGTTAGCTCCGGCGTTATGCTGACTGTAAAGTTTTTGTCCGTCGGTACCCGAGGGTTTCGGAGCTTCAGAACATCGAAATACTATCCTTCGAGGCAAGTAATAGTAGGAACATTTCGCTCTCTGGAGCTGGCACAATGTCTTGAGGCCAGCAGGTCCATAAACATTCTGTACCTACGGACTAGATGAGGTGAACTTAATAAAAATTGCTTCGGGGCGTTAACCCCCGATAAAGCTCATGGTGCGTGAGGGAGTGACGAAAGTGGGATCGTTGATGTAATGGCGAGGTTCTTTCTTCATCACGACACTCTCAATGTAGTCGATGACCTCTGACCTCGAAGCGGCAGAACGCACGACATCGCGGAGGCTGTGCTCCACGGTTGAAAAGAGGCATGTGCGAATCTGTCCATCCGCCGTGAGTCGAATGCGCGAGCAGGCGCCGCAAAAAGGTTCGGTAACTGGTGCGATGATGCCAATCTCGCCGGGTGCGCCGTTGGCAAAACGGTAACGAGAAGACGTTTCTGAACCACGCACAACATCGACGGGAATTAATGGAAAACGTTCGCTTATCCGTTCTCGAATCTCGCGGCCGGAGACCACCATCTCACGCGACCAGTCGTGCCCGGAATCAAGCGGCATAAATTCGATGAAACGCATCTTCACATCGTGCTCGCGGGCAAACGCGGCGAAGTCTGCCACTTCATCTTCGTTATGACCCCGCACGATCACGGCGTTGATCTTGATTGGAGCGAGTCCAGCGTTTTTCGCGGCCACAATTCCGGCTAGCACACGATCCAGGACGTCGACTCCCGTCATTTCCTTGAACACTTCACGCTTCAAACTATCCACGCTGATGGTGATGCGATCCAGGCCGGCATCCTTCAAAGCCTGAGCGCGGTCAGGAAGGAAGTAGCCGTTGGTCGTGAGCGCGAGATCGAGCAGTCCGTTTGTTCTTAGCTTCGCAAGTTTGCTGATAATCGTTTCGATGTCGCGGCGCAGCATGGGCTCGCCGCCGGTGAGGCGAAGCTTCTCGATGCCCAGGCTGACAAAGATTTCGCAAACGTACTCAATCTCTTCGTAAGAAAGCATTTGCTCTTTCGGCGCAATGGGGGGCTCGCCGTGGGGCAGGCAGTAGAAGCAACGAAAGTTGCAACGATCTGTCAAGGACACGCGCAAGTCGCGTATCGCCCGGCGGTAGGAGTCTTTAAGTGTTGTAGACATCGCGTAATCAGAAGATCCATCATACTCCTGAGCGCAAAGGTGTTCCAAGTTGGAAGCAAGTTCGTCGCAACGGCTTCGCCGCCCGGTCAGTTGCATGATCGACTGCCTGGCAAAGCTTCGTCTGATGTCTTCGGCAAAGGAGGAATTTAAGAGGTTGGGGGGGGGTCATTACGCTCTTAAGTGAATCGGGACGCCAACTAGCCCGGTCCGCGCTGAGACCACGACTCCATCTTTAGTTTCATTTGTGTTGCGATTGGTCAGAACCTACTTCTGCGCCAGGAACTGTTTAGCCTTGCGAAGCTCGGGCCGGGCACTGTCGGCGTGTGCCATGAGCGCCACAATCTTCCTGTAGTAAGCACTGGCCTTCTTCGTAATTCCTGCGAGTTGGGCGGCGAGTGCGGCGCCGTAAAGTCCATTGAATCGCTTCGGTGAATCTCGTAGTGAAGTCTCGAACTC
>JAIVJP010000504.1 GCA_020199975.1 Acidobacteriota bacterium | reverse complement strand
AGCGCATGTCATGCTGTGGCAAAGTAAAAGCGGCTGCCAGAGTGTTCTGACAGCCGTTTCTATGAAAGACTTGACTCAAGGCCTTATTCTGCGGACGGGCCTGCAGCTTACTTGTCGTCCGGTGGAATTACCAACTGCTGGCCCACCTGAATCTTGTCCGGGTCGCGCAACTTATCGCGATTGGCATAAAAGATCCGCATGTACTCGTTCGCATCTCCGTAGAATTGCTTGCTGATTTTGGAGAGATTGTCGCCGGCCTTGACCGTGTAGGTCTCACCGCTTTTGCCACCACCGCCCGCCGCAGCGCCCATTGCCCGGCTGGTATCCACGTTGATATCCGCCGTAATGTCGTCAGCGTTTGGGTTGACCAACTTGATTTGATCCCAGAATTTGGCCTTTGCATCTTCCGATGGCGCTGTGGCCTTAATGAAAAGCTTGTCACCCTGCACATGAAGGTTCTGAAACTGTATCTGCTGTTGATCGGCTGCGTTGAGCACCGATTGGTATTTCTGCTTGAGTGTGTTGAAGCGCTGTTCGTGTTGCTGCGCGTCAGACGCGCCGCGGCCAAACATCTTGTCAAAGAGTCCCATTTTCTATGTCCTCCCTTTCGCGTCGATTCATCCAATTCGGTGAACCTGTTATTGCGTAGTAATACCTGGCGTATCGCAATCGCACGCTTCACGCCTTACTTCTCTCTGGGCTGCAATTGTTCTGCCAAGCGAATCGTCGATTCTCTAAATGGCTGCAAGGCCTTTAAGAGTCGGCTATTGCACCGACTCGATTCTCTTTATGCCCTCTTTGGGCTCAACCGTGATTGTCTTGAAACTGGACATCCGTACTAAGCCAGGCGCCGCGCCTTTGGGCTTTGAGAGAAACTTACGTTGTGTGTAATGAACCGTCACCTTTGAGTCGTCCCCTGCCTGGCTGAACTTGGCCGCTATTTGAGCTGCTTCGATAATTGTTCGATGAGGAATCTCGGAGCGTTTGTGGTTCCGAATCACCACATGCGAACCGGGGTAGTCTGCTGAGTGCAGCCACAAATCGTGGGGATGTGCGATGCGAAACGTTAATTGATCGTTAGTGTGAGCGGCGCGCCCAACCAGAATCTCATAGCCATCTGAAGAGCGGTAACGACGGATGCCAGGTAATTTGTCGGCCGGCTTTCGTTTGATCTTTTTAGCTGGCTGCGTTTCCCCTGGCCCTTCGAATAGGGCGAGGGCAGTTTCGTCACGAGCGGCGAAAATTCTCTCGAGCTGAGCCTTCCGCTCTTCAAGTCGGGTGATGGTTTCCGCCAGCCGAGTCCAGCGCGCGCTAATCTCTTCAGTGGCCCGCTTCGCCTTGGTGTAACGGGCGAAGTAGTGAGCGGCTTCGTCTGGTAAGGAAGCGTTTTCGTCAGCTTCGATCTCTATTTCTGGCGCGCCTTCGGAGTAATAATCCTTCAACTTGATCTTGTTGCCGTCGCGCTTGGCGGTGGCAATGTTAGCCAGCAGCAGATCGCCGTAGCGCTTGTGTTGCTCCAAATCGCCATGCGCTGCGAGATCTTTCCGCAGATTGCTTTCAAGCCTTATAGCTTGAGCTAGTTCCTTTTTTATTTTGCCCATCGAGGCCTTTAATCGCGTTGCGAAACTCGCGGCGGATTCGCGTCGCAGGTAGTAATCGTCGGCTGCAGCCGACAACGAAGGGAAGGCTCCCTTTTCTAGTGGGCTTTCTTGCTCGTCCCGTATGTCCAGTTTTCGCGGGGCCGTGGGAGGATCTTGGTTGGCGGGAGGCTGATATTGTTGGCCCAGTTGCTGACCCGCGCCCTTTGGAGATCTCAAGGAGTGCGTAATCCGACCCTCCCCATCGAGGAGGAAGAGATTTGCGGAGCGGCCGGTAAGCTGCGCAACCAACGCCGCGCAGTTTGACTCGCCTAATTGATCCTCGACAGAAAATGACAATCGAATAATCCGCTCTGAAAAGTCCTTCGTTGCGGAAAGCAGCTGGCCGCCACCCAGGCTACTCCGCATGGCCTGCGCGAACCGCGACGGCGTAATCGATTGTTTTTGCATTTCTCGTGAGGAGCGCTCGATCAGGTAGACCCGAGGTGCAGCAGGGTCAACACTAATAAAGAGGTACCCGGCGTCCCGAAGGCCAAAGTGGATAGCCAGAGACAGAGGAGATAGCTGGAAGGTCCTGC
The DNA here is from genome assembly GCA_020199975.1 of Acidobacteriota bacterium. Classification (GTDB taxonomy): domain Bacteria; phylum Acidobacteriota; class Blastocatellia; order Pyrinomonadales; family Pyrinomonadaceae; genus PSRF01. The sequence continues at coordinate 8 of JAIVJP010000504.1, read as the reverse complement.
CCAGGAAC
>JAIVJP010000293.1 GCA_020199975.1 Acidobacteriota bacterium | reverse complement strand
CACTTATACGATCTGCGATCGGTATGTTTGCGGTTTTTTACCGTCTACGGAGCGCGGCAGCGTCCGGATCTGGCGATACATAAGTTCGTCCGCTTAATCAGCCAGGGCAAGCCGATCCCGGTATTTGGCGACGGTAGAACTCGCCGCGACTACACCTATATAGACGACATCATCGCCGGCGTCCGTGCCGCTATCGATTTCGATCAGACCAACTACGAGGTGATAAACTTGGGTGAGTCGCGCACGGTGGAGCTAAGGGAGTTGATCACTCTGCTGGAACAACAGATTGGCCATAAGGCCATCATTGATTCCCAGCCTTTGCAGCCAGGTGATGTGCCCCAAACCTTTGCCGACATAACCAAAGCCCGACACTTACTTGGATACAATCCACAAACTCAGATTGAAGATGGAATTCGCAGGTTCGTTGAATGGTTTCAAGGGTCGGAGGATAACTGCTCATAGGGAGTGGAGTATGTCCGCGCACTCTCCGAGTCCAGCCTTCGTCTACGTCGGACATCTGTGCAGGCTTGGCTCCGCAACAACTGAATGGTTGCTCAATACAGAACCGGGAGCGGTAGCGACCGCACTCAACGAACGACATAGCCTTACGACAAGGGTTCTCCTTGATCATAGAGACATCAGCGCTCACCGGCGATTTGTTCTACAATGACAGCGTTTTCCAAGCCGGTATAAACTAAGTCAGAATCATAAATGGCCAGCAGCGCAAACACAACTCGTAAGTCTCTGCCGCAGGAGATGCAGCCACATACTTATCCGATCATGTATCGGGTCGAGGGAAGCCACTGGTGGTTTGTGGGACGACGGCGAATCCTCTCGAGCTTTGCTAGGAGAATCGTCGGAAATCTAAACAACCCGCAGCCGCGAATTCTCGACGTCGGTTGCGGTACGGGCGCGAATCTTGAAATGCTTGCCCACTTCGGTGAAGCCGAGGGCGTTGATGTCTCGGCAGAGGCCTTGGATTTTTGCCAAACCCGCGGTCTTCAAAATGTGCGGCAGGGTGAAGCGGAAGATCTTCCTTACGAAGACAAATCTTTCGATCTGGTTACCGGACTCGATGTAGTCGAGCACCTTGATAACGATGTCGCCGGTTTGCAAGAGATGCGACGGGTGCTGCGGCCAGGTGGTCGCGCGCTGCTTTTCGTGCCGGCGTTCATGTTTCTGTGGGGCGTCCAGGACGATATCAGCAATCACCGCCGCCGTTACACTCTCGACAGCCTCAAGACGGCTGTGCGACAGGCCGGATTGGAGGTCGAACTCTCAACCTACGCGAACATCACTTTCTTTGTCCCTATTTTGCTCGGCCGCTTGCTCATGCGCGTGACAGGATTTCGGCCCGCATCTGAAAACAATATTACTGTGGGATTTTTGAACGGCCTACTGGGCAGTATTTTCGGTGCTGAAGCGGCGCTGCTGCGTCATATGAAGTTTCCCTTCGGCGTCTCAATTATCTGCGTCGCGCGGCGAGCCGATTAGAGATTGATTTAAGAGTTTAAGATAAATGAAAGTTTACGACCAGGAAGTGGCAGCACGAAGGCAGCTGGAAACCTTGCCACGCGGCGCCGAAGCGCCTGAGATCTCCGTTTTCCTTCCGGTCTACAACGAAGAACCAAACCTCCTGCCGCTTCACGCCAAACTGGATGAGGCGCTAGCAAAACTATTACGGTCAGACCGCCGCAATGGCCGCCGGTATTGATGCGGCCCATGGCGACGTTTTGATACCGATGGATGCGGACCTGCAAAATGATCCTGCCGATATCATCCGGCTGTTGGATAAGCTCGATGAGGGTTACGATGTGGTTTCCGGGTGGCGCAAAAATCGCCAGGACAAGCTGATCACTCGCAAGATCCCTTCAATGATTGCCAACAGGTTGATTTCCTGGATTGGAGGCGTCCCACTTCACGACTATGGCTGTTCGCTCAAGGCCTATCGGCGCGAGGCTCTCCAGGATGTGCGGCTATATGGAGAGATGCACCGCTTCATTCCGATCTATGCCTCCTGGGCCGGCGCGCGGGTCTCGGAGATCCCGGTCGAACACCACCCGCGCACAATGGGCAAGTCGAAGTATGGCTTATCGCGCACCCTCAAAGTCGTGTTTGATCTGATGACGATCAAGTTCATGGCTTCCTACCAGACGAAACCCATTTACGTTTTCGGTTCGTTTGGCATGGTGGCGTTTTTCGTATCAGTGGTGGCGGGTTTGTACGCTATCTTTATGAAACTCTTTCACAAGGCGGACTTCGTGCAAACGCCACTGCCGATTCTGGCGATCGTGATGTTCGCGGTGGGCATTCAGTTTCTGCTGATGGGTTTGCTGGCGGAGATGCTGGTGCGGACGTATCACGAGTCGCAGCAGAAATCGATCTACGCCGTGCGCGAAAAAATTGGGTTTAGAGAACAGTGTTAAGTAATGAGTGATAAGTGATAAGCCAGAGCGGCTCTCAACTTAAAATGGATCAATCAGGACTAGTAGTCTCAAAGGTCCCTACCTGCAAATTTAATCATCATGAGAGAGATCGAAAAACACTCATCACCGCAGAAACCATGTGTGGAATAACCGGTTGGGCCAGTCTTGATTCGCGCACGCCGCCTCCCGATGGCGCGAACGAACTGCTGCATGCCATGTGTGAGCGCATGGTTCATCGCGGGCCTGACTCAGAAGGGTTGCTAGTCTCCACTGGCGTGGCCCTGGGAATGCGCCGCCTCGCTATAATCGATCTGGTAACTGGCGAGCAACCCGTATTCAACGAAGACCAGAGTGTCGCGGTGATCCTCAACGGCGAGATCTACAACTATCGCCAGTTGCGCTCCGACCTGAAAAAACGCGGCCACTCATTCCGCAGCGCTTCCGATACTGAAGTCCTCCCGCATCTCTATGAAGAGTATGGTCAGGAGATGGTTTACCATCTCAACGGCATGTTTGCCTTCGCTCTGTGGGATTCCCGGCGACGCAGACTACTCATCGCCCGCGACTGCTTTGGCGAGAAACCGCTCTATTGGGGCGTCTTTGATAACACCCTGATTTTTGCTTCCGAGCCGAAAGCTTTGCTGGCCCACCCGGCCGTTGCCCCCGCGCTCAATGTGCAGGCCCTGCGCCAATATCTCTCCTTCGATTACGTGCCAGCCCCACTCTCTATCTACCAGGGAATAAACAAGCTGCCGGCCGCACACATGCTGACACTCGAAAATGGACAGATCAAGACTGCGGTCTACTGGCGCTTGAGCTATGAAACGAAAGAACCCGTTCCTCGTGAAGAAGAAGCGGCAGAACGACTACGGGAACTGTTGGCCGATTCCGTAAGTATGCGTTTGGTTTCCGACGTGCCTCTGGGAGTGTTGCTTTCCGGCGGCGTCGATTCATCCGCGGTGACCGCACTGGCTGTGCGGGCTTCCTCGGAAGCGGTCAAAACGTTTTCGATCTCGTTCGCGGAGTCTTCTTTCGACGAATCCTCATATGCGCGAGCAGTGGCGAAGTTTCTCGGCACCGATCACCACGAGGAACGTTTGAGCGCCAACCTGGCGGCAAACCTCGTCGGTGACATCGGCTCCTGGATGGATGAACCTTTCAGTGATTCCTCTCTGGTGCCTACGTATCTGCTTTCCCGCTTTACTCGCAAGCATGTAACTGTCGCGCTGGGCGGCGATGGCGGGGATGAACTCTTTGCCGGATACCCGATGTACTGGGGACATCGGCTGGCGGAAATTTACGCGCGCGTTCCCGGGCCGCTGAAAAGCGCGGTTATCGAACCTCTTGTTCACCTGCTTCCGGTCAAAACCAAGAATCTTTCTTTTGACTATAAGGCGCTCAGATTCATCACCGGGGCGAAGTATGATCCCGTGGCACGCCATCACATTTGGTTTGGCTCTTTCACGCCCGAGGAGCATGAGCAGTTGCTGACTCCAGATGCGTTGCAGGCCAGTGATGGCGACGTTTATAGAGATGCGCGCGGCATGCTTGCTGAGTGTGACGCCGACGATATTGTCGAACGCATGCAGAACCTCGACACCAGACTTTATCTTGCGGAAGACATTTTGACGAAGGTCGATCGCGCCAGTATGGCTGTCTCGTTGGAAGTGCGCGCGCCATTCCTCGATCGCCGGGTGGCTGAATACGCTGCTTCACTGCCCGCACATTACAAGTTGAGAGGCCGGAAAACGAAGTACATCCTCAAACGCGCCGTCGCAGATCTCTTACCTCCATTTGTGACACGCAGAAGCAAAAAGGGTTTTGGTCTTCCGGTCGCCGAATGGCTGAAGGGAAAGCTGCGGCCCCTCGCACGAGATCTGCTGTCACCTGAACGCGTGCGCCGGGCCGGTGTTTTCAATCCTGAATACATAACGCGTCTGCAGGACGAACACGAACGGGGCGTAGCCAATCATCGCAAGCTGCTCTGGACGCTGCTGATGTTTGAACTCTGGCACGAAAGCTTTATCGAAACCCCGCGCCGCATTGAGACTTCGGTAGGCAGTAGGCAGTAGGCAGTCGGCAGTAGGCAGTCGGCAGTCGGCAGGAGCAGGAGGCAGACAGCAGGAAGTGGTTGGCGGCAGGAAGAACCCTACGGTAATTTGCAGTCAGGAAGTGGGACCCTGTCCCCGCCTCAAGCTTCAATGCCACTCGCCAATCCATGCAAGATTTAGGTTCCTATCCCTTGCGGGCATATGCGAAAGCTTCTTTTTGGAGGGTGAATATGAATTGAATTATTACTCTCAACCTGCTGGTTGTCCCAATAAGAGCGGGGACAGGGTCCGCCTTCCTGCGACTTAGCTAAGCTTGAGTCGTCCTTTGGAATTGGATCGCTGCGAGTGACAGAAGATGCGATCGTGTTGAACCTTCGCCCTCAGGCCGCGTGCCCCGATTGACTCTTCAATGCCCGATTCCACTATTCACGAGGCATTAACGGAACTCTTCCAATGGTGCCGCACACACAACTTCTCCGGACAGGATCCCTTTGATGCGTTGAATAGTCGTCTATTTCAGGCAACCCCTCTAAAACACTCCCGCCGGGCCCGTCTTGCCTGGACGCAGCTCGTGAAACGTTCTGCCGTCAACCTTAGGAGTATTGGCCTCGTCCCCGCGGGGAGAAACTCCAAAGGCATTTCTCTGTTTGCGCTCGCAGCTCTGGCGAACTATCGCAGCTCTAAAACAAACGAGGCGGAGAAAGAGGCACGCCAACTGCTCAAGGACCTTCTCTCCATGCGTTTGGAAGGTTGGAGCGGTGCGGCGTGGGGTTATAATTTCGACTGGCAATCACGAATGTTCTTTGCGCCGCGAAGTGCGCCCACGATCGTACCAACTGCGTTCGCAGCTCGGGCCTTCATTGAAGCAGCACAAGCGTTCGATGATGAAACCTACCTTAGAACTGCGCGCAGCGCCTGCGACTTCATTCTTCAGGATCTCCAGCGCAGCGAAGAAACGCACACCGAAGTCTGCTTCAGTTACTCACCCGGCACCGTGAATCGCATCTACAACGCCAGTTTGCTGGCGGCCGAAACTCTGGCCGGCGTTGCCGCGATAACCGGGGAGCAAGAACTATGCTGGTGGGCCGTGCGGGCCGCGCGTTATGTTGTTAACCAGCAGCATGAAAATGGCTCGTGGGTCTACGGCGCCGCAGAGAAACAAGCATGGGTAGATAATTTCCACACAGCGTATTTACTAAACTCGCTGGCGAGAGTCATTAATCACTGCCAGGCAGCGCAAACGACGGAATTCAACGAGGCGTTGCAGCGTGGCTACAGATTCTGGCGCAATGGGTTCTTTCTTGCGGATGGGTGGCCGAAATACTACCATGACGAGCTTTATCCCGCTGATGCGTACGCGGCGGCCACCGCCATCATCACATTCCTGGAGTTACGCGGACTAGATCGCGACGCAATGGCTTTGGCGCTAAAGGTCGCGCACTGGTCCGTTCGCAACCTGCGCGACAAGCGCGGCTTCTTTTATTACCAGCGGCGTCGTTTCTACACCGTTCGCACGCCGTTCATGCGCTGGACCGAAGCCTGGATGCTCTATGCACTTGCACGCCTCTCAGAGGAAGAGCGGAGGGAATCGTCTTAGTTGAGATAGGAGTTTTAGATGAACGGAATGAGTGCCTCGTTTTTGTCGATGCTGGTTTGTTTTTCGATTCTTTCGAGCGGAATACCTTTGGCAGCAATGGCTCAACAAGCCAACAATCTTTCATTAGACGCGCTCACCGAAGGAAAAAACATCAATGGCTTCCGCGCTGAGACTCTATACCTTAACGATGCCGACAAAGCATTCGGCGCGCGCTTTCGCCACCAGCGTACCGGCTTCACGCTCGACTTTCTTGCGCTTCAGTCAGTTCCGCAGGCGCTGATGTGGGTCAACTCATTCCCCACGTCAGATCGCGGCGAACCACACACGCAGGAGCATCTGCTGCTCGGCGAGGGCAACACCGGCGCGCGCATTCGAGCCTCGAGATTCGGTTGGTCGAGTATCCCCATCAAAACGCCCAGCAACCTGGCTGGGTGATGTTTGCCTGGCCTGCATGGCGGGGGTCTACGAGCGCATCCTGCCCGGCCTGGGCGTGAAGGCACCTGACTTCGAAGGCGGGATCTACTACGTCATCGGGCCGGAGACGCAGCTCACGGCTTACGAAGGGTATTTAAAGACGGTGTCGGTGTGCGTTGGTACCGGATTTACCCGCGCGACTACTGGATGCCGCTGAAGTAACTTTGGAGTGCGGCGGCTTGTCGCCGCTTTGGCCTAAGATACTTCAGACGATCTTTGGCGGGGTCCATTGCGATCTCATTACCGCAGTTTTGCTTAAAACACGACCGAAAGCGGCGACAAGGCGCCGCACTCCAAAGATAAAATGCCGATCGCATCTGATGTGACATTGGGAGACGGCGTCACGATCTTCCAACCCGATTTAGTCAACCTCTATGGCTGCTCCATCGGCGCGGAAACTAAAATCGGCGCGTTCGTCGAAATCCAAAAGAACGCCTCGATAGGGGCGCGCTGCAAAATCTCTTCGCACACTTTCATCTGCGAGGGCGTCACGATTGAAGACCAGGTGTTCGTTGGCCACGGCGTGATGTTTATCAACGACCGTTATCCTCGCGCAGCGAATGAGGATGGCTCGTTGCAAACTGAATCCGACTGGCAGGTGGCAGAAACGCGGGTTAAGCGTCGCGCCTCAATCGGCAGCAATGCGACCATTGGTTCTGGCGTGACCATCGGGAAATCCGCGCTGGTCGGCGCTGGAGCCGTGGTTACACACGATGTACCTGACTATGCGATCGTCGCCGGAGTCCCCGCGCGCATAATCGGCGACGTGCGTCATCGCTCAAAATCGGTTGAAGCGAGTGTTGATTAACGGGTAATGAGATCATGAGAACATGATAAGAGTCGGAATAATCGGCTACGGCTACTGGGGTCCCAACCTGGCGCGCAACTTCATGGAAGCGCACGGCTCTACGGTCGCGGCTGTTTGCGATCTGCGGCCGGAACGATTGGCCATGGTCCAGAGCCGATATCCTTCAATCAGGACGCTCACCAATTGGCAGGATCTGCTTAACCAACCGGAGATCGACGCCGTCGCAATCGCCACACCTGTCTCGTCACATTTCGAGTTGGCCATGGCGGCGCTAGGTGCGAACAAGCATGTGTTGGTTGAGAAACCCCTAGCGTCAACCTCTGAGCAAGCCCTCCAACTGATGTGTGAGGCTACTCGTCGCCAGCGCGTTCTAATGGTCGACCATACGTTCGTCTACACCGGGGCGGTGCGCAAAATTCGTGAACTGATTGCGAGCAATGCTCTCGGCGAGATCTATTACTACGACGCCGTACGCGTCAACCTGGGTCTGTTTCAGCATGACGTGAACGTGATCTGGGATCTGGCAATTCACGATCTCTCGATCATGGACTACGTCCTGCCCTCGCGGGCTCTCGCCGTTTCCGCCACGGGTATTAGCAACATTCCCGGCCAACCGGAAAATGTCGCCTACATCACGCTCTTTTTTGCTAATCCGCAGATTGCCCACGTTCATGTCAATTGGCTCACACCTGTTAAAGTCCGGCACACGCTTATCGGTGGCAGTGAAAAAATGATTCTCTATGACGACCTCGAGCCCAGCGAGAAAGTGAAGATCTATGACCGGGGCGTTACTGTCTCTCAGAGTCCTGAGGCTGTATATGAAATGCTCGTAAGTTATCGCTCGGGAGACATGTGGGCACCGCGTCTGGAGGCAACCGAGGCTTTGCTGACCGAGGCACTGCACTTTATCGATTGCATAAACAACGGTACCCAGCCTGAAACCGATGGGCATGCCGGCTTGAGGTTGATACAAATAGTGGAAGCAGCAGAGCACTCACTTCGCGCGCGCGGGAAACTGATCGAGATTGTGGAAGAAAAACAATGATTCCTTTTGTAGATTTAAAGGCCCAGTATCTAAGTATCAAAGATGAGATCGATGCGGCGATCGCAGAGATTTTGGAGAGCTGCCAGTTTATTTTGGGCGAGAAGGTGGAAGCTTTTGAGTCCGACTTTGCAACCTATTGTCAGACGAGATACGCCATGGGCGTTAACTCCGGCACGAGCGCACTTCATCTCGCGCTGCTTGCGGCCGGCGTTAAACCGGGTGACGAGGTTATCACCGTCAGCTATACGTTCGTCGCCAGTGTGGCGGCTATCTGCTACACCGGGGCGCGCCCCGTACTCGTCGATATCGATCCGCGTTCCTGCACCATGGATCCGGCGCGCCTCGAAGCAGCAATCACGCCCCGCACGAAGGCGATCATGCCTGTTCATTTGTATGGAACCTGCCCGGATATGGATTCGATTCTCGAGATCGCTAGCCGGCATGACCTGATCGTGATCGAAGATGCCGCCCAGGCCCATGGAGCCGAATACAAAGGACAACGGGCGGGCAGCATCGGAAACCTTGCTTGTTTCAGTTTTTATCCGGGAAAGAACTTGGGTGCATACGGGGAGGGCGGAGCGGTGGTAACGAATAACATCGAATACGCGGAGGTTATCAGACGACTGCGCGATCACGGACAGAGTCAGAAATTTCACCACGACGCGGTTGGCTACAATTACCGCATGGAAGGAATGCAAGGGGCGGTGCTGGGTGTGAAGTTGCGCCACCTTGACGATTGGAACGCCGCCCGGCGCAAGCATGCTGCAAACTACCGCGCGTCGGTAGCAGACACGGGACTGCGCCTGCTCGAAGAGATGCCTTACACTCGCTCGGTCTACCACATTTTCCCGGTATTTGCTCCGCGGCGAGATAACTTAGTAGAGCATCTCAAAGCGCGTGGTATCTCAACCGGCATTCACTATCCGATTCCTGTTCACATGCAGTCGGGTTACCGTGCTCTGGGCTACAAGGTGGGCGACTTCCCGCACAGCGAGCAAGCCAGCAACGAGGTGCTCTCGCTTCCAATATATGCAGAACTCTCGAGTGAGGCAGTAGGAGAGGTAAGTGACTCAATACGCGAGTTCTGTTTGCAAGCCGCAGAAATAGGAGGCAGGAGCAGGAGGCAGACGGCAGGAGCAGGAGGCAGACGGCAGGAGCAGGAGGCAGACGGCAGGAGCAGGAGGCAGACGGCAGGAGCAGGAAGCACGAGCGGGAAACAGGAGCAGGAAAACGAGCGGAGTAACGGAAAGTAAACCTCACTAACTAGAAAAGGAGCAGAAAAGTTATGCCTACCTCACAAGGCTTAGAGATCTCAAGGTGTACCGGTTGGCTTTTAAGCTGGCCATGGAGATTTTTCATGAATCAAAACGTTTTCCAAGAGAGGAAAAGTTTTCTTTAACAGATCAGATTCGGCGAGCATCCAGAAGCGTGGCTACCAACATCGGTGAAGGCTATCGAAAGAAACGTTACCCGAAGATGTTTGTTAGCAAGATGGCCGATGCGGATCGGGAAGGAACTGAAACCCAAGTGTGGCTTGAATTCGCAGAAGTTGTGGATACCTCTCAAAAAAGCGTGAATCGGAACTCAGGATGGGTTACGAAGAAGTCGGTCGTATGCTGGGCGGCATGATCGCACATCCAGAAAGATTCTCGTAACAGGCTGACTGCCTCCTGCTCCTGCCGTCTGCCTCCTTCTGTTCGACCCCTACCCACCATGCGCATTTGGAT
>JAIVJP010000220.1 GCA_020199975.1 Acidobacteriota bacterium | reverse complement strand
CTGCCCAATACCTTCTTGCTCTGCCTGTCTATGAGCAGCACGTAGCCGGTCTTGCCTGCGTTCTCCTGGTAGTAGTTCTCCAAACCGAGCAGCGCGGCATATTGCGCCGACTGATCTTTGGTGAAGTCGTCCGTCAGGTCGAAGCGGGTAAAAAGGATTGACTGCCCTTGAAAGTCGCGCTTTACCTTGTTCAGATTTGGCTCGAGCGCCTTACAAGAGCTACACCAGTCCGCATAAAACAGCACGGCGAGCACTTTCGGTGATTCGACCTTTTTATCTTTCAGGCCCTCTTGCGCTTTCAGAGCCACTAACACGGTCGAGATACCGAGCACAAGAACGGTTGAGATGAGTACACGTTTGAATTTCATTTCTCCTCCTTAGCAAAATGGGAATTGTTAGTTCAGAACCGGGTGGACAGCTGCAACAGATCGGCGCTGCGCATATCTGAGACCATGCCGTAGAGCAGTCCCCGCTCTTTCCACATCACTACGTTGTAGCCCTTCTTAGTCTCCACCAGACACGGTCTTTCATCGAGCTTGACGAGTCGCTCCTGCGGCAGGTCAACGTCGCTCCCATCCAGTATGAAGAGCGACACGCGTTCTTCCGTGGGTCCGTAGATGAGCAACGCCGCGCGACGGCCTTGTAAGTAGCAGAGTCGCCCTCCAATCAGCGTCAGACCATCCTCCTTGGGTAGGCGAAAGCTGAAATCCACTTTGCCCCGAAACCAGGCCTGCACAGTCTCGGGGTCGGTCGAAGTCACTTCCGTTTCACCCGATAGGTATCGCGCGTGATCGTCAACGAGAACGGAGGTCAGACGCTGAGAGGCTATGTCAGAACGCTGCGATCGCAGCCAAAAGCCTCCTGCCAGCACTGCGATCATTAAGAGCGCGACCGACGCCCATGCCACTCTGCGATTGCCAATCATTCTCCCCAGGCGTGACGCTCCCGCCGGGCGGCGCTCTTCTGAAAGCCGGCTCAACACCTGCTCGCGCAACCCCGCCGAAGCTGATTCGCGCGGCGCGCGTGCTTTCAAAAGAGCTTTCAGACGTTCCTCCGCGCCAAAGAACTCGCGGCAGGCCGCGCAACTTTCCAAGTGCGCCTCAGCCCGCGCGACCTCCGCCGCGACCGGGTGAGATAAACCCTCACTGCCCGTCTGTTCCGCACGATAAAGATGCTTTCTTGCCAAACTGCACTGCATAACTTACTCCATCAACAATCCGCGTCCCCTGGCGTACTCCCTCAGCCGCTTGCGCAGCAACCTGTGACCGCGGTACAGGCGCGAAGCGACAGTGCCGGCCGGGCATTTAGTGATCTCGGAGATCTCCTTGTAGCTGAGTTCCTCAATGTCTGATAGCCAAATAGTCGTGCGAAACTCGAGGGGCAGTTCTTCAAGAGCTTGCTGCAACTCGCTATCAAGCAGTTTCGCGAAAAATTGCTCTTCCGGGGTCACGGAGGCTGCCGTCTCTATGCTCTCCAGCAAAGCCTCATTCAACTCGACATCGGCCGTCGGCTCCCGCGACTGCCGGTGAAACTCATTGATTTGTATGTTATAGAGGATCTGAAAGAGCCAGGTCTTCATCTTCTCCGTCGAACGCAGGCTCCCGTACCCCCTGAAGGCGCGCAAGGCGGTCTCCTGCACCAAGTCTTCGGCGCGCTCTCGCCTCCCGCCCACGAGTCTCATCGCGAAGGCGAACATGCTGTCGATATGGGCAAGGAATGCTTTCTCGAATAGCGGAAGCTCGTGCGGGAGAGGATTCTCCTGCTCGCTGTCAACCGTCCGATGCCCCTGAATGATTTGAAAACGCCGCGGCACATTCGTCTTTCCATTAGATGAGACAATCATCCAATCGAATTTCTTCCCAGGGTCAAAAAAGACCTTTCAGCCCGTCGCTTTAGCGGGAAGAAACGCCTGCGAAACTTTGTCTATAACATAGAGAATGTAGAGCACAGCTAGAGACAGGTTTCGACCGATGGATCTCTAATCAAATAATCGATTTGGGACATCATTCGCGCCGTTTGCCGCTGCCAGCGCGACCAGGAAGGTGAAGATGAAACCTATGACCAACATGTTATCCCAACTATGCTCCCGCAACTGCACCGCCACAGCTTGAGCCCGCCCCTGCCGTGCAGCCGAAACAGTGCGCGTCGGTCATGATGCGACGCCGAGCAAACCTTTCCGGATCGAAATC
>JAIVJP010000503.1 GCA_020199975.1 Acidobacteriota bacterium | reverse complement strand
CCACTACGAAGAGCAGAAATTTTTCACCCGGGAAAACGGCAAACTAACGGGCACGCTGTTGCTACTGGTTCTGGTGATCGTCGAGGTTACCGATCTTGTTTTCGCGGTGGATTCGATTCCGGCAATCTTTGCCATCACCACCAACACCTTCATCGTCTATACCTCAAACGTTTTTGCTATCCTCGGCCTGCGATCAATGTACTTCCTGTTGGCGGGAGTGGTGGAGAAGTTCCAATACCTCAAGATGGGACTCGCGATCGTGCTCACGTTTATCGGGGCCAAGATGCTGGTCGTAGCCCTGGACGTGCATATTCCGATTTGGTTCTCGCTCACGTTCGTGGCGGTCGTGCTGCTCAGCTCCGTTGTCGCTTCGCTGCTCTGGCCCAAAGACTGCGAGATGGACATTGATGTAGATCTCCCGGAAGGCTTTGACGCCCCTTTTGAGGACGTCGAATTCGCGAGTCCGCAAGAAGAGGAACCCGGCAAAGAAGCCGACAGAGCCAAATTCGCCGAAGAAACCCCCGAAGAAGAGCCGGAGAGCGTCGAGCGCCGCTGAGGCAATAGCCTGTCCTGGGCGTTGTACCTGCGGAGAAGGCGGGACATTTGGAATGACGTAAGGTATGTCGACAATTCAGATTCGCCGGGTTATTATGGCTTTTGATTCAAGAAGGTTTGACCACACATCGGCAATGACCAGATACAGACCACTTACTAAACTCCTCCTAACGGCGCCGCTTCCGCGCCTTGCGTTTTAGCGCAGTTTTGCCGGAGCGGCGAGTCCTTACAACCAAATAGCAGCAGACCGGAGGCCGTGATTGCGCGCACCAATGCTCAAAACGAACTTTTGTGCGTTCGTTCGAATCAGTGATTGAGGGTAAATTTAGCGCGGGACAACAGCGATGGACGAAAAGTATTTTCCGGAAGTAATTGAAAAGAAATGGCAGCAGCGTTGGGATGAAGGGCGTGTGTTTGAGGTCAGCAACGACGACCCGCGGCCGAAGTTCTATTGTCTGGAAATGCTGCCTTACCCGTCGGGCTTCCTACACATGGGCCATGTGCGCAACTACGCAATCGGGGACGCCCTTGCCTGGTACAAGCGTCTGCAAGGCTTTAAGGTGCTGCATCCGATTGGCTGGGACAGCTTTGGTCAGCCGGCCGAGCAGGCCGCTATCAAACGCGGCGTAAATCCGCGTGCCTGGACTGAAGAGAACATCGAGCACATGCGCGGCCAACTTAAGCGCCTTGGCATTAGCTACGACTGGTCGCGCGAGATTGCCGCGCATCGACCTGACTACTACAAGTGGGACCAGTGGTTCTTCCTGAAAATGTTTGAACGCGGCCTGGCTTACAAAAAGCGGTCGCCGGTTAACTGGTGTCCCAAAGAGGGCACCGTACTCTCGAATGAACAGTCGTCGGGAGGCGACTGCTGGCGCTGTGGCGCGGCGGTGGAGAAGCGCGACCTCGAACAATGGTTTCTACGTATTACCGAATACGCTGAACAACTCGTCGGACAGATCGAACAGATTGAAGCCACCTGGCCCGAGAAGGTGCTGAAACGCCAGCGCGACTGGGTCGGTCGCAGCGAAGGCGCCTACATCGACTTCGCAGTCAAAGACTCCGACAAAAAGATTCGTGTCTTTACGACGCGCATTGACACAGTTTTTGGCGCCACTGCGATCGTACTCGCGCCCGATCATCCGCTCATCGCGGAACTGCTGGAACACTCAGCGCTGAAAAGTGATGTCCAGAAGTTTGCTGAGAAGGTAGCAGCCGCACGGGCCAGGCGCGCCGAGCCGACTGAGGAAGAAGTCAAAGAAGGACTCAACACGGGAGTGCTGGCCATCAAGCCATTCAGTGGCGAGAACATCCCTGTTTGGGTGGCAAATTATGTACTGATGGACTATGGCACGGGGGCAGTGATGAGCGTGCCCGCCCATGATGAACGCGACTTTGAGTTTGCGCAAAAATATTCTCTGCCGATTCGCTGCGTGACTGGGGTGTCTCTCGCCAAAGGCTCTGGGGAGCGCCGGTGCAAATCATTAACTGTGAACATTGCGGCGCTGTTGCCGTGCCTTACGAGGATCTTCCAGTCATGCTCCCGGAGACGGCGGAGTTCACGGGCAGCGGTCAATCGCCACTGGCCGGGGTGGCGGAGTTCGTCAATACAACATGTCCCAAGTGCAAACGTCCGGCGCGCCGAGAGACCGACACGATGGACACGTTTGTCGATTCCTCGTGGTACTTCTTTCGTTATTGTGATCCATGCAACGACTCCGCACCATTTGATTCGGCAATAGCTGCCCAATGGACACCTGTCGATCAGTACATTGGTGGGGATTCACACGCGGTGATGCACCTGATCTACACGCGCTTTTGGACCAAGTTCATGCGCGATATCGGACTGGTTTCGTTTGATGAGCCATTGAAGAAACTACTTACGCAGGGAATGGTAACGAACCTCGTGGAGGGCACGGAAGAGTGGAAAGCGATGTCCAAAAGTCTCGACAACGGGGTTGACCCAGACGAGATGATCGCCGCGTTTGGTGCCGATGCAGCGCGCCTTTTCATTCTCTTTGCGGCGCCGGTCGAAAACGAACTGCGCTGGATCGAGACGGGGATCGAAGGAGCAGTTCGTTTTCTGCGAAAAGTATATTCGATGGTGTGGCGCTGGCACGAGCGCCTTTCGGATTCGTCGCAAAGAGAGGACGCCCCGAGCACCCAGGAATTGAGTCCAGAGGCCTTGGCTTTGCGCCGGAAGACGCACCAGACCATTGCGCGAGTGACCAATGACTTCGAGCATCTGCATCTCAACACGAGCATCGCTGCATTGATGGAACTCTTCAACGAGCTGAGCGATTTTAACGCGCAGCCGGCTACCGCATCCGCGGCCGAACTCTTTGTCGTGCGCGAGGCTCTGGAATCCCTAACTCTGATGCTCGCCCCCTTTAGTCCCCACATAGCGGAAGAGATGTGGGAACGTTTGGGCCACACGGGCGGTCTTATTCAGAAGCTCGGCCGGGGCGCAAAATGGCCAAAGGGGAATGCTGAACTGGCCCGAAAGGCCGAGCTCGAGATTCCCGTCCAGGTGAACGGCAAGCTTCGGTCTCGCCTACTGGCCTCGCCAGGCGTAACCGAAGACGAGTTGCGCGCGGCGGCGGTGGCTGATGAGAAGGTGCGTCCTTTTACGGAGGGTCGCGAAGTTCTAAAAATTATTGTGGTGCCGGAGCGGCTCGTCAATATAGTGGTGCGTTAGAGTAATGAGGGAGGTTGCGGTGTTGAGGCTAGTTGAGATTCCGGCGGGACGTTTCAAAAATCGGCCGCAATGATGGAACACCTCAGGAGCGGCCGCAACACGTGGTGACGATCCAGACGGTTTTGATTGACCGAGCGGAGGTTACCAATGAGGAATACCGTCTACAAACTCTATCCCTGGGGAGACG
>JAIVJP010000219.1 GCA_020199975.1 Acidobacteriota bacterium | reverse complement strand
CCTTTGATCTTCTCTTGCAGCTCTTTCATTCGTGGCGCTAGTTTCTGCGCCTTCTTCATCGCCTTCGAGGAGCGCCATTTCAGAGGGAAAAAGAGTGAGTAGATAACGATGGTAAAGAGGATGATTGCGAGACCGTATCTACCGGTGAGTTGATGTAAAAAGCGTATGGCTTTCAGAATTGGAACGGCAATTGGGCGCGACAGCCAACTGAACCAGCCATAATCAATCAGACCATCAAGCTCGACACTCCTTCCAACAGACTCTTGAAGCTTCTCCCCGACGCCCGTCAAAATGTAATGGTCTTTGGGCCCGACATAGAGCGTGGTTTTCGACCCATCGCTGGGAATAGGCACGAGAGCGGATATTAGGTATCTGCTCTCTTGCGAGCCATTGGTCTGATGGTTAAATTGGATCGTACGATACTCAAGACCTTCTAATCTCTTAGAAGGTATCGCCACCATCGCGAAGTAGGTGTCACCTACGCCCGCCCAATCAACGGGTCCCGCAAGACTCAGGCGATCCGGGCTGTTGGTGTTAGCGTTGATCGCGGCCCCCGCATGACGCTCGACCTGATCCCCAACAGCCGCAATTGCTTCAGGTGCTACCGAATAAAACGTGTAGTATTTGATCCCCTGGTCGCCAATGCTAGGTCCAATTTTAAGCTTAACTTGAGGAATGACCTGGTCGCCGCGCTTGATCATTACTTCTAAGTCAGTGCTATACCGTTCGGCATCGAAGGTAAGCCTCTTCGTCACGTCTAATCCGGTTACGCTGTCACGAATCAGAAAAGTGATCGATCTTTTCTCATTCGCACTAAGCGTGATCTCAACATCGCCGTTTGGCGTGTCTACTCCCTCGACCTGGTAGTTTGTCGTTGCCAGAAGCATGTCGAGAGAGCTATCGCCAGTAATGATCTGTAGAGGTGCTTCGTGCGGTTGGCGCTTTAGCCCCTCGGGCGAAATCAGCTCCAATGGAACCTTATTGTTCTTGTCTCCAGCAACGGAATAGATGTCACGGCCGCTGTCCTTGTTCTTCTTAATTATCCAGCTAACTACGTCGGAACCGAGGCTATCCAGCTTAGCCTCGTAGAGAGGCGTCTTAATCCGCACGTTTCTGCGCGCGACTTGCGCAGCAGCATCCACCGACGAAGTTGAATTAGGCGCCGCGGGCGCGGGACTTCCTATGGGACTCGCCGGCGTTGCCGTGGGTGAGACGGCGGGCAAGTTCTCCGCAGGCTTGTCCTGGGAGGGAGGTTTTACAGGGAAGAGATAGCTCCACGAAAAAAGGATCGCCGTGGAAATCAATAACGCCAGTATCAAACGCTTCTGTTGCATCTTAGATTAAAGAAGGCACGCGCCCAGACTTTGCCGAACGTTTTCACTTCAAAGGATCATACCCACCGGGATTGAATGGATGGCAGCGCAATAGCCTTCGTAACGCAAGCGAACTTCCACGGAGCGCCCCGTACCGATCAATAGCCTCCATGGCATACTCTGAACAGGAGGGTACAAATCTACAAGCAGGCGGAAGCAAAGGGGACAGAGCTAGTTTATAAAACCTTAGGAATGAAATTAAGATTATCTTCACACCAGTTGTGCTTCAACCACAGAGTCGGCTGCTTCTTCGCTCTCCACTCGAGCGATCATCTGCTCAAACTCATCAGATGGTCGTCGACTCTCAAGGGACAATAGTGACCTCCTGGCGTTCAGTACCCAATCGTATCTTTTCTTCAATCGGTCGAGGCGCGGTTTCGTAAGCCTGAAGGCCTCACGAAGCAAGCGTTTGGCCCGGTTCCGATCTACTGCCCTGCCCAGCGCCTTTCGCGAAGCAGTGATCCCCAGTCGATGTTGTGTTAGGGAATTTGGTAGCACAAAGACCGTCAGGAGATGGCCCTCGTAACGCTTCCCGGTTCGATAAACCCTCTGAAAATCGTTGCTACCGCGAAGGTTCGTTTGCATAAACCGAAGGTTAGTAATGAGCCGGCGTGAGACGCTTCCGCCCCTTGGCACGCCTTCGTTTCAGCACCAACCTGCCATTCTTGCTGGCCATCCTGGCGCGAAAGCCATGGGTCTTTGCTCGACGCCTGTTGTTTGGCTGAAAAGTGGGCTTAGCCATCTGATTAGATCTCCCTCCTGCGCGAAAACGGTAAGACTAACTGCCGCTGTCGTTTATGTCAAGAAAGGCAATAGAAGAG
>JAIVJP010000010.1 GCA_020199975.1 Acidobacteriota bacterium | reverse complement strand
GTTGAAGTCTGCGCGCGCGGCCACCTGAATTCCACCGTTAGCCTGCTACGCATAACCAGAATAACAAAGGAGAAGATTACTTATGCCCGTGCAGTACTGTCCCAACGTTAGTTGAACAGAGTCAGTTGTTTGCAGAGATCGTCTAAGTTGGTTTGATCGTCTGCTAAAGAAAGAGCTTGTAAAATGGGGGTTTTCTCGAAAAGGGTGACGCTGCAGATCTGTAGCATTCTGTAGAGACTGCCGTCGAGTTGCAATTCCTTTTTGACTATGGCCACGAGCACATAAACCGAGATCGCAATCCAGATTTGAGTTCTCAAGGCGTTCTCGGAAGTGCCGTAGAAATTCTTGATGCGCAGGTGTTGCTTGATCCATTTGAAGAACAACTCGACCTGCCAACGGCTGCGATACAGTTGGGCGATAGTCAGTGGTGGCAAGCAGAAGTTGTTGGTTAGAAAGACGAGTCGTTGATTTGTTTGCGCATCGACGTAACGAATGCGACGCAGCTTCTCGGGATAGCCTTTGCGGGGGACGGGATTGACGAGCGTAATGATCTGATCGCAGATGACCCCCGTAGCTCTGTCTACTGGCTGTGAGTAGAGTCGCTGGAAATCGAAGCGCTTTCTGGCGCGGGTGACAAAGAAGGCGGAAGCGAGGTGCAACTTGTACAAGCGGGCGAAATCGAGGTAACCGCGATCCATTACATAGAAGGCGCCGGCTTCGAAGCTGAGTTGATCCAGAATGTTGACCTCGTGCACCTTGCCATGTGTAATGATCACAACAGTTGGAATGCTGCCGCGCAGGTCGAGCAGCGTGTGCAGTTTCACTGCTCCTTTGTGCTTGCGAAACTCGGCCCAGGGAAAAAGCGCCAGGCACAAATCGATGGTGGTGGCATCGAGCGCGTAAACAGTCTGGGCCAACTCGATGCCGAAGCGGTCGTCCGCGTAGAGCACGCGGGCGCGGGTAATCAGCACTTGCGCGAAGTCGGCGTAGATGCGCCAATCGCGCACCGAGTTTGCATGGGCCAAGGTATTGCGCGAGACTTGGCCGCGAATGCCGAGATGGTAAAGCTTGGTGTGTTGCGCGCGCAGGCAAGCTTCGATATCGCGCAAACTCTCGCGATAGGTTAGCTGCGCGAAGGCCATGCAAAGGAACTGATCCCAGCAAGAAAAAGTCTTGAGTTTGTAATCGCCCTGGTAGCGTTTGACACAACGGCGAAAAGCCTTTGAAGGAAGGAAGTCCATCAGTTGTGCAAAGATCGATTTGCCAGAATTCATCAGCCCTCCGCTGCCGCAAAAGTCGCGGAAGCATCGGCTGGACTGGTTTTGATTTCAAATCGATCCCTCTGTGCATTGGGCTTAACCTTCTCAATTTAAATAACCTACAGCCAACGAGCTAACAAACGTTGGGACAGTACTGAATCTCAGGTCTCAGATCTCAAGATCTCAAAGATCTCAGATCTCGGATCGATTTCAGAAAGAGAGCTTGAGACCATCTCCGACTCTCCTCGGTCAGTCGCAATGTTCCTAGTCGCGGCGACTTCCCGTGAAACGCAACAAAAAGAAGAATAGGTTGATGAAATCCAGGTAGAGAGACAAAGCGCCAACCACTGCGTACGCACCCACCCGGCCGTCCGGCAGCGCGACAGCCATCTGCTTTAGGCGTTGGGCGTCCCAGGCCGTAAGACCGGTGAAAACCAAAACGCCGACGACCGAAATCACGAACTGCAGGGCGCTGTTTTGCCAGAAGATGCCGACGATCGAAGCGAGGATGAGACCGATTAAGCCCATGAACATGAATTGGCCCACCCCGGCGAGACTTCTCTTAGTGACGGTACCGAAGACCGCTGTGGCGCCGAACATTCCGGCGGTAACGATGAAGGTCGAGGTTATCGACGCACCGGTGTAAATCAGCAGGATTACAGACGAAGTGACTCCCGTGAGCGCCGAGTACAAGATGAAAAGCCCGGCTGCGGTCGACGGTGAAACTTTGTCGACGCGTGCTGAGAGATAAATGACAAGTCCGAGCTGAGCGATGATCAGTGCCCAAAAAACGAGCCGGTTAATTATCAGCGTTTCGATGAGTGCGGGTGACGCCGCCACCGTAAAAGCGGTTACGGCAGTAACCAACAAACCGGCAAACATCCAGCCGTACACCCGGCTCAGAAAAGCGCCGACACGTTCGTCGCGCACGTCCGCAACCTGCGGCGAAGTAAACGAAGATTGGTTCCAGCTCATGATTCCCCTCCCTGATTCAGTTAACACTCGAGCGTGACAGAGTCACTTTACCGATTTAGCGTTCTCGGGTTTAGCGAAGAGTGAAGCGGCAAGCGGGCGATTGAATTCGATTGTCTCGTAGTTAATGCGGCTTGTTTGTTTGCCGTTGATGAAATGGTCGATCACGAGGGCTGCAGTTACTCCGTTGATGCTGATGGGCTTGGCCAGCCTATCCTCTTCGGTTATCTCTTCAGTCTCATCAGAGTCGGCTACCTTGCGGTTGCGTTTGTAGTTCACCTTCGCGGGCAGTCCGTCCTTGGCCCCAAATTCATATTCAATCCAAAACCCGTCAGGGTAGGTGAGTCGCACAGTCTCGTTGCGACGGGCCAGCCCGGCCTCGCGGCGGCCGATATAACTCAGAGTGGCACCCTCGCGACGCCACCAGCCGCGCAAAACATTATCCATGCTGGTGCGCATGCTCCGTTTGAAGTCCTCGATCTGCGCCGGCTTCTGATCGTTCAAGCTCTTGGTAGCGCCGTCATAAAGCCAGCCGGTCGCGCCCGCGTTGGTTTGCACCACCCGCACTCCGGCGCTGGTAAATTCCGTCCGCTCCTTGTCTGGATAAACGATGTAGTCGAGAAATCTGGTCGGCAATTGTGACAGGCCATCCTGATAAGCCGTATAGAAACCGCGCCCTACCACGCTTTGCACGTTTAGGTAAGCAATGCCGCCGAGGACTTCAATGGCGCGCTTGATGATGTCCTCCGCTTTCTCGGTCGATTCAGGCGTTGGCGGCGCCGGCTTGTTGTCCTGCGCTTGAAGAGCAACCGTTCCGGAACAACCCAGCGCCAGTAGCATGAGAAATTGAAATAACTTATTTGAAATCTTCATTGCGAAATATTCGAGGTGGCCCCGAATTTACCACATGGCGCCCGTGACAGCGCAGGTTGAACAACTGTTTGGCGGAAACCATCGACCCACTAAAACCACACTAATTTCCCCGAACAAAGGGGAATACTTATTAGGCACTGATGCAGTTTGCCCCCGTCGACGATGTCACTCAACTACGGAACCGCGAGCGGTAGCGACCGGGACTTACACTCAACACTGCTCCTGTTCTTATGATGCCAAAATCCAGTCTAAAGAAATGCGGGGTGAATCCAGGATCCGGTCGCTACCGCTCGCGGTTCCGCAGGGAGTGGCACTACCTCGCGGTTCCGCAGGGAGTGGCACTACAAAGATGAAACTGATTCAAGCTCACTCTCTTACTCTGCAATAACGGTCGCATTCACCATCCAAGCGGGCTCCCGCTCGGGACCCGGTCGCTACCGCTCGTGGTTCTGACATAGGCCGAGCTAATTCAACTCAGGCTTGTTGGCAGCCGCTGGTTTGACGACCGTCTCGCCGTTGTAGCCTTTTTCGGTAAGGAGGTTGAGCGCGGCCTCACTGACCTCGACCGACTTGCCCTGGCGCTCCATTTGCCGCCGCAGCTTGTCCAGGTAGAGCTTGGCAATCTGACGCACCTCGTCCATCGTCAATGGCGCGAAGACGATGATCTCATCGATACGATTGCGAAACTCGGGCGAGAAGCGCGTCTCAGCGGCCTTCATCACCTCTCTGTTTACTACGCGGAAGTCTGCGGCTGTCTTCGTACCGAAGCCCAAGGGTTTCTCGAACTTCTTGAAGCTGTCGGAGCCCAGGTTCGAGGTCATGATCACAATCGCGTCGGAAAGGTAAACTTTCTTGCCCCGACCATCCGTTAGCCAGCCTTCGTCGAAGGCCTGCAAAAACAGGTTCATCAAGTACGGAGAAGCTTTTTCCACCTCATCCAGCAGCAGCACCGTGTAGGGATTCTCGCGCAGTTGTTCGGTGAGAATGCCGCCGCGCTCCGAACCAACTATGCCGCGCGGCATACCAATCAGCTTTTCAATGCTCACCGTACCATCGCTGTATTCAGACATGTCGATGCGGACCATTTTCTCTTCGTCGCCGAACATGAATTCAGCGACCGCCTTGGCGAGTTCGGTTTTGCCTACGCCGGTAGGCCCGAGGAACAGCAACACGCCATCGGGTTTGTAATGCGATTCCTTCAACGGCCCTTTGTTCAATCTCAGCCGCTGGGCCACCGCCTTGATAGCGGCTTTCTGACCTATCACCCGATTACCGAGCAGGGCTTCCGTCATGGCAAAACGGTCGCCAGTGTCGCGAAAGATCATATCGCGCGGAATACGCGACTCCTGCGAGATCACCTCGATGACGTGTTCAGGTTTGACGATCATCGTCTGCGGCTCGTTGATTTCGACTTTAACGGCAGCCGTATCAAGCCAGCCGATGGCCTTGTCTGGGAGGTGTAGATTGCGGATGTACTTGGGCGCCATCTCCAAGGCGGTGTTGATAGCGTCGTCTGAAATCTTGACGGAGTAGTTGCGCTCCAGACGCGGACGCAGCCCAAGCAGAATCTCGCGCGTTTCGCTAATCGTGGGCTCGACCACCTTCACTAGCCGGAAACGACGGGCCAGTGCCTCATCCTCGGCGATATACTCTTTGTATTCAGAAATGGTCGTGGCGCCGATCATGCGCATGTCCCCTCGCGCGAGCGCCGACTTAAACATGTTGGCCGCATCGGACGATGTTCCGAGCGCCGCCCCGGCGCCGATGATTGTGTGCGCTTCGTCGATGAAGAGGATGAGATTGTCGCGCTCTTTGACCTCATCGATGATGCCTTTGATTCTTTCCTCGAACATGCCGCGCAGCATTGTGCCGGCGACCAGGCCGCCCATCTGCAGTTGGACCACGTGCGAACCACGCAGGCGAGCAGGCACTTTTTCGGGTTCCAATTCGATTAGGCGCGCCAGACCTTCGATCACCGCTGTCTTGCCCACGCCGGGTTCACCCACCAACATGGGTGAATTCGCCCTTTCGCGATGGCAGAGAATCTCGACAATCTGCTGGATCTCTTTTTCACGACCGATGGTGGGCGGAATCTTGTCAGCTCGCGCCAGTCGATTGAGTGAAACGCCGAAATGCTTTAGATATGGTGGGAGTTCAAACTTCTTGCGAAACTGCTCCTCTTCCTGTTCCCGTTTTTGCACCTGCGCGCGCACATTTTCCGCGACGGCCTCTGTATTTGCCCCCATGTTTCTGAGCACGTCCAGGAAAAGACTGTCATAGTTAATGAGCGCTTCAAAAATATCGGTGGCTTCGATGGTCTTGCGCCCCTGCGTGCGCGCCCGTTCCATGGCGCGCTTGAACAAGTCTGTCGTATCAGGCGCGATACGGAAACCCTTTCCGACGTGCTGTTGGCGAGTGGTTTCCAGTCGCTGGTCGATAGCAATCTTGACTACAATCGGATCCAGAGATAGCTCGCGCATCGTAGAGTTGAACATATCCGGCTCTTCGTGCATGAGCGCCTGCAAGATATGCTCAACCGCCACGTAGTTCTGATCCCGCTGGCGCGACTCGCTCATGGCGTGCTCGAGTATGCGCTGGCCGCTTTCACCAAACTTGTCTTTGTATGCCCCTAGCTCTGCCATTTTCTGACTACCTCAAAGCCTTTGTACGTTGATTCGTGTCAGCAAGTTTGACCTGGGCCCTCAAACCCGCCGAAAAAGCCGCGGGTTAGATGTTCTGAGCATATGCGCCGTTGTGCTTCAATGCAACAACATTTACCCGGGCGATCTGCTATCTTCTGCCAACTGATGGGCGATTTGAGGAAAGTTATTTACTAGTAATCGTAGTCTTCTCCACCACCCGGCATCGGCGCTGGTTTCTTGGGTTCAGGAGCATCAGTGACAGCCGCGTCGGTCGTCAACAGAAGCCCGGCGATCGACGCGGCATTCTGCAAGGCAGTGCGCACTACTTTTGTAGGATCAATGATTCCCGCCGCAGCCAGATCCTCAAACTCTCCGCTGCCCGCATTGAAACCCCTGGTGCCTTTCATGGCCTCGACTTTGCCAATAATTACGGCTCCGTCTACACCGGCGTTTTCGGCAATCCGCCGTAGCGGTTCTTCGAGCGCACGTTTTACCAGCCTGATACCGGTTTGTACATCTGGGTCATCATCGGTCAACTTATCGAGCACTTTGGCGGCACGAAGCAGCGCCACTCCGCCACCCACCACGATGCCTTCCTGGGCCGCGGCCCTGGTGGCGTTCAATGCGTCTTCGACCCGCATCTTGATCTCTTTCATTGCCGTTTCAGTCGGAGCTCCGACTCTGACTACTGCAACGCCACCGGCGAGCTTTGCCAACCGCTCCTGCAGTTTTTCGCGATCGTAATCCGAAGTGGTCTCTTCGATTTGTCGTTTGATGGTTGCCACTCGACCCTGAATAGCCTTGGGATCGCCACCACCCTCAACAATCGTGGTGTTCTCTTTGTCGACGATCACCCGCTTCGCTGAACCGAGATCGGATAAGTCGACATTCTCGAGTTTTATTCCCAGGTCCTCCGTTACCACGCGGCCGCCCGTAAGGATGGCCAGATCTTCGAGGATGGTTTTGCGCCGATCCCCGAACGCCGGCGCTTTAACAGCGCAGACCTTGATTGTGCCGCGCAGTTTATTAATGACGAGTGTTGCGAGGGCGTCGCCTTCAATGTCCTCGGCGATAATCAAAAGCGGCCGCCCGCTCCGGGCCGTTTGTTCAAGCAAGGGCAGCAGATCACGCATCGCCGAAATTTTCTTTTCGTGCAGCAGGATAAGAGAATCCTCGAGCTCCGTCTCCATACGATCCGGGTTAGTCACGAAGTAAGGCGACAAATAGCCGCGGTCGAACTGCATTCCCTCAACAATGTCGAGCTCCGTCTGGAGCGTCTTTGACTCTTCCACAGTCACGACGCCGTCCTTGCCCACCTTCTCGATGGCTTCGGAGATGAGCTTCCCAATCTCGCGATCATTATTCGCTGAGACGGTGGCTACATTAGTTAGCTCTTCCTTGGTCTTCACTTTCTGCGAGAGGCGTTGGAGTTCCGCAACCACCTTGTCGGTCGCAGTCAGGATGCCATGCTGCAAAGACATTGGGTTGGCTCCCGCAGCTACATTCCTCACGCCTTCACGAAATATTGCCTGCGCCAGCACCGTCGCTGTAGTAGTGCCGTCGCCCGCGGTGTCCTTCGTTTTGACGGCCACCTCGCGGACCATTTGCGCACCCATGTTCTCGTAACGGTCCTCAAGTTCAATTTCCCGGGCGACCGTAACCCCATCTTTCGTAATCACCGGCGAACCAAATTTCTTCCCCAGCACGACGTTACGCCCTTTTGGCCCAAGTGTCACTCGCACTGCATTAGCCAGAGTGTTTACTCCTTTGAGCATCGCCTGGCGGGCCTCTTCGTGGAACTTCATTTCCTTAGCAGCCAATTTTTTTCTCCTTCAGCAATTAATAGCTTAATCGCACATGGGCCTTGGTAGCCCGACACCTCATCTTGCCTTAGCGACTTCTCATTCACACCCTGCTTCAGCTGGGTGTCGGAAACGTTCGGTGCCTCTGAAACCGTTTGGACGGTTTCCGGCGACGTCGCAAACCGTTGAAACGGTTCCGGGAATTTGCGTCCACCGTCGTCACCTAGGTGTGAATAAGAAGCGAGCGTGGCAACGGAAACTGACGCTAGTAGTTTCAACGATACGGTCTACTAGCTAGTTGGCGCGAACGGCGTTTTGCTGCCCTCCGGAAGCCCGTCCGACCTTTACGCGCGCAGGGCGCAGCAAGCGGTCAGCAATCCGATAGCCACTAGTGTATTCCGCCACGACTTTGCCTTCTTCCTCAGGTTCCACCGGAACAGTTTCCACCGCTTCGTGTAACTCAGGATCGAATTCCTGCCCAACAGACTTGATGGGTTCGACGCCAGCGGCGGCAAGCGCGCTTTCAAAACTCGCTGCGGTCCGTCGCACACCCTCACCAATCTGTTCCGGCGTGCTACCCGACTCGGCCGCTTCGGTCGCTCGTTGAAGGTTATCCAGCACGGGAAGCAACCGAGCAATGAAATCCGCCTTTCCCCGCTCCGCGCGTTCATCGGCTGCCCGGTTCAAGCGCTGGCGAGTCTCATCCGCCTCTCGTTGGAGTTGGGTACGCAGTTGCTCAAAACGCGACTGCACTTCTTGAGTCAACTTCTCAGCGGCTTCCGTCCGCGCCTCAAGCTCTGCGACATAACTGGGTTTGAGATCTGGGCTATCGGCAGGTGCCGCGGCCCCGGAGTTCGCGTCGTCATAAAGGAAGCGGCGACGACGATCGGTTACTCGAATCTCGCTTTTCGCATTCTCGTCTGGCTCGGAATTTCGGTCCCTTGGCTTATAAAAATCCATGGTCTTGTTGCTCCCCTTCCCACTGGTCCCAGCTTGTTCGTGCTGGTTTCCCAGTCAAGACACTTTGATCTCAATGCGCTTCGGCATTTCCTCCTTACGTTTCGGAAGGCGGACTTCCAGTACACCATCCTTGTACGCAGCGTTAATGCTTTTTTGATCGACTGAACCGGGCAAGCTGAACGTTCGCAAAAAGCGGCCGGTGGGCCGTTCTGTTCGAGACGTTGAGGTCTCAACGGCGCGCGTTCCCTTGATGGTTAATCGGTTATCGTCAATGGTAATCTCCAGAGCGGAACGGTCAATGCCAGGCAAATCTACCACGATCAAGCATTCCCCATCGTGATCGTAAACGTCAGCCGTAGGGTACCACTCCGCAGTTTCGATATCGTCACTCGTCTCGGCATCGACCCGCGCGCGCCGCTCCGTCGCGTCTTCAAACAGCCGATTCATCCGATCCTGCAAGAGCATCAAGTCCTGCAAAGGATTCCATTGCTTCGACACGTCCGTTTCCCCCTTTACGCCACTGCCACTGCTGTCTGGGTATTGAAAGTCATGTTGTCGCCGTCGGCTGACACCCTCACTACCTGTCCCGGGAGGATTTCCCCGCGCAGGATCTTCACTGCCAGTGGATTCTGAATCAGAGTCTGAATGGCGCGCTTCAAAGGCCGCGCTCCATAAGCCGGATCATAGCCTTCGCGCGCAAGGAGTCCTCGGGCCGATTCGTCCAGAGAGATAGTGATGTTCCTGTCCTTGAGCATCTGGAGCAGCCGGTCGAGCTGGACATCTATTATCTGAGCAATCTCCTTCTGCGAAAGCTGACGGAATACCACAATATCGTCAATACGATTTAGAAACTCTGGTTTGAACTTCAACCGCAGCTCCTCGAGCACTGCTTCTCGCACTTGCTTCTCGTTACCTTCGGCCGCCTGGATCTCGCGCGACCCAAGGTTCGAAGTCATGATCAATACAGTGTTTTTGAAATCCACCGTGCGCCCTTTGGAATCAGTCAGGCGGCCATCATCGAGGATTTGTAGCAGCACATTAAAAACATCCTGATGAGCCTTCTCTATTTCGTCAAACAGAACAACTGAATAAGGCCGGCGGCGCACAGCCTCAGTAAGCTGCCCGCCTTCCTCGTAGCCGACATAGCCTGGCGGCGCCCCAATCATTCGCGCCACCGCGTGCTTCTCCATATATTCAGACATATCCAGGCGAATCATCGCGCGCTCGTCGTCAAAGAGAAACTCTGCCAGAGCGCGGGCGGTTTCAGTTTTGCCAACTCCGGTGGGACCAAGAAAAATGAATGAGCCGACTGGGCGACTCGGATCCTGGAGACCGGCCCGCGCCCGGCGCACAGCATTAGATACTGCTGTGAGTGCCTCGTCCTGGCCGATCACCCGTTGGCGGAGACGCTCTTCCATGCTGACCAGCTTCTGCATCTCACCTTCGAGCATCTTAGAAACGGGTATTCCCGTCCACTTCGCCACGACTTCGGCAACGTCCTCCTCGTCGACTTCCTCTTTGAGCATTACACCATCGCTTTGAAGATTCGCGAGCTTCTCTTGCTCCGCTGCCAGCCGTTGTTCGAGCTCCGGAATTTTTCCGTACTGGAGCTCAGAAGCGCGGCCGAGGTCGCCGGCATTGCGCGCCTGATCGAGCTGAAGCCTTAATTGCTCCAACTCAGCTTTTGCGGTACGCATATGCTCAATCGCCTCTTTTTCCGACTGCCACTTTGCCTTCATACCGGAAGATGTTTCCCTGAGGTCGGCAATACGCTGTTCGATCTCCTTCAGGCGCGTTTTCGACTTTTGATCCTCTTCCCGCTGCAGAGCTTGCCGCTCGATTTCAAGCTGAATGGTTTCCCGTTCAAGTTGATCAATCTCCTGGGGAAGCGAATCGATCTCGATGCGCAGCCGCGAAGCAGCCTCGTCAATCAGGTCGATTGCCTTGTCTGGAAGAAAGCGGTCGGTGATGTACCGATTTGAAAGCGTCGCCGCGGCCACTATTGCCGAGTCTTTTATGCGCACGCCGTGGTGCACTTCGTAGCGTTCTTTCAGGCCACGCAAAATGGCAATCGTGTCTTCAACGGTAGGCTCGCCGACATAGATCTGCTGGAAGCGCCGCTCCAGAGCGGCGTCTTTCTCGATGTATTTCTTATATTCGTTGAGTGTGGTGGCACCTACACAACGCAACTCCCCCCGGGCCAGTGCAGGCTTCAGCATATTGGAGGCGTCGATTGCGCCCTCAGCGGCGCCGGCTCCGACCAACGTATGAAGCTCATCGATGAATAAGATTATGTGACCCTGCGCGTTTTCGATCTCTTTGAGGACTGCCTTCAAGCGATCCTCAAACTCGCCCCGGTACTTGGCGCCGGCCAGCATTGAACCAAGGTCAAGGCCTACCAGGCGTTTGTTACGAAGCGTCTCGGGAACATCGCCCGAAACGATTCTCTGGGCCAAGCCTTCAACGATCGCAGTCTTGCCTACGCCTGGCTCGCCAATTAAAACCGGATTGTTTTTCGTGCGCCGCGAAAGGACCTGGATAGTCCGCCGAATCTCGTCATCGCGGCCAATAACAGGATCGAGTTTTCCCTTGCGGGCCAGGTCCGTAAGATCGCGGGCGTACTTGGAAAGCGCCTGATAGTTCTCTTCCGCGTTCTGGTCCGTAATTCGCGAACCGCCGCGGGTCTGCTCCATGACCTTCACTAAGTCATCACGCTTCACGCCGTGCTGGCGCAGGATTTTTCCCGACTCGCCCTCCTTTTCGTCAGCGATTGAAAGGAGCAGATGTTCGGTGGAAATAAACTCGTCCTTCATGCCCTCCGCCTGCTTTTGTGCGGCGGTGAAGACTTGACTCAGTCTGGGGCTGAAATATTGCTGTCCTCCCTGGACGCGAGGGAAGCGACCGATTGCAGCCTGCAGGTCGTTGAGCACAACCGGCACGTTAACGGTCAACTTTCCCAGTAGCGGGCGCACAATACCTTCAGGTTGATCAAGCATCGCCGCTAGCAAATGCTCTGGCTCGACCTGCTGGTTCTGGTTGCGCTCAGCCAACTCGATGGCTGCCTGAATCGCTTCCTGGGCTCGCAATGTAAATTTATCTAAGCGCATCCAAATTGAGGCTAAGTTGAATTCTTCTTAAATGCGAGCGAGTAGTGTCCTAGTTTGAGAGTATTCGAACTAAACACTACACGCGAGCGGGGCATGAACTCAAACGAGCATCCCCGCTCTCCCTCGGCAAGTACGGTCGTAAGCAGCTTAACGTCCGCCTGCCACCTCCTTCGACTTCTCACCGGATGTCGGTTTCTCGGCTTTTGCTTCGATTGTCTTGCCTCCAGTGGTAGCGCCTTCCCCACCAATCTCAATCCGACGCGCCTTGGTTTCCTGTCGCTTGGGCAATGTCACACGCAACACACCATTGCGATATTCGGCAGTTGCTCCCTCTGTGGAAACGGTCTGCGGCAGCGTAAAGGAACGGGTGAATGAGCCATAAGAGCGCTCCACCCGATGGTAGTTGTCAGTTTCGTCCTTCTTCTCAAACTGACGCTGCCCGCGAAGAGTTATGACGTTGTTTTCGACCGAGAGCTCGAAATCATCCCTGTTC
>JAIVJP010000502.1:1308-4275 GCA_020199975.1 Acidobacteriota bacterium | reverse complement strand
GCCGTGGAGTTGCTGGCTGGTCAGGCTCCAGCAAAGCAACCGGCACCTGAGCCCGCACCCGCTGCGGAGGCGCCGGCTCCGGAACCATCGGCACCGGATTACGTGCCGGAGCGTGAGTATAGGGAACCGGCTCCCGCCGCTACTTTCGAAGAAACTGCGCCGCAGCCATTCGAGGTGGGTGCCCGGCCTTACCTCTCTGAAGCGCCCCAGGCCACGGAAGAGCCGCCCGCGCAACACGAGACGCACGCGCAATTTGATCAAGTTACAAGTACTCCACAACCGCCACCACCTACGGCAGTCGCCGAATCAGCTGCCCCCCGCCGACGCTACGGAACGGATGTGGAACTGCCCGTGGAGGTTGAGGGTGAAGAAGAAAAACGTTTGCACATCGATGCGAAGCGTTTTGCTCGACTGCTGGTTTCCGAGATCAAGCTCTACAACGAGCAGAAAGTGGCGGCCGGTCGCGAACAGAATGATCTTTATGAGCGTTTGCGTGAATATATTGATCGTTCCCGCGAGATGTACGATAAGCGCGTGAAACCGGAAGTAGCGCAGAAGTTCGACTACTTTCACCACGAAGTGGTTACCACGCTTGCAGTGGGTGACGTTGCGAAACTGGGGACTGCTTACCCCGGGGCAACTGTTTCCGCGTAAGGCGTCACTAACATGCCGGCTCAATTAAATCCGCTGGCCCCCTCCCCAAGCTACAAACTTGCAATCGGTAACTCCTGGAGGAGCACAGAAGTTGGTAAGGAAATTTGGTAACCATGCACACTGCCAGCCGACGACGCAGTGGCGCGGATCGAATCAGACTTTCCCAAAACCAAAGCGGCGGGCCTGGCGAGAATGGTGCGCGCACGGATCAGGATTCGCGCGAACGACTATGCGGGGGCCGCCGCGCTGCTTGATACAAATGTCATTCGTGACTATACCTCGCTCGGTGACTATGCGCTATTTATGCGAGGCCATGCCCTCGAGCAAACCGGTCGCCTGGCCGAGGCGCGAATCGCCTATGAACATTTAGCCAAAGACTACCCATCTTCGACTCGCGCTCGGGAAGCGAAGATGCGCATTGCCGGTCTCGCAATCAAGTCGGGTGAAACCTCGGCCGTCCCAGGTCTGCTAAGTGATTTGACCGCCAAGGACGACCCGGCAGCTCTCTTGTTAGTCGGTGATACGTACAGAGGCTCAGATAAAACCCGGGCGCTGGCCGCTTACCGGCGCATCTATTTCTTTGCTCCTGCAGCCCCTGAAAGCGCTACGGCGGCAACCCTGATCCCCCAGCTCAACGCGACGCTGGCTCCGGCAACGGCGGAGGAGGCTCTCGCCCGTGCCCACAAACTTTATGGTGCGAATAAGCACAACGAAGCGCTCCAGGCTTATGCAGATGCATTCGCGAAGTTTCCTGCTCTAGCTAATCCGCAAAACCAACTGCGACGCGGAATTTCCGCGGCGAACGCCGAAAAAACGGCAGAGGCAGTCGGGGCCTTGAACAGTGTTCCGTCATCTGCCGGGGAAACGCGGGCTGAAGCTCTTTACTATTTAGCCCAAACTTACGCGCGTGCACGCCAGTGGGGACGGGCGCGAGCTAGCGTCGAAGAGCTCCGTCGATCTTTTCCGAATAGTTCGTTTACAACTCGTGCGCTCGTCAGCGTTGGTCAGACTGCGGAAGACGCCAAGAATCTCAGCGACGCCTCGTATTTTCTAAGCACAGCGGTGAGTTCTGCTCCTGGTTCAGCCGAGGTGGCGCAAGCGCAATTTGATCTTGCGTGGCTGGCCCACGAAGCGAAGAACTATCCTGAGTCTTCGCGGCTGTTAACAGAGCACCTCGCAGACTATGTGGACAAGAACAATGACAATCGCGGGCGTGCTGGATACTGGGCCGCACGTGATTGGGAACGAGCCGGAAAGCTTGGCGAGGCTCGCGCGCTTTATCAGGCAATGCTGGCTCGCTATGACGCTAACTGGTACGGGTATCTCGCAAAACAGCGACTGGACACGATGACTCGCGGCGGCAATGCTCCGGGGAAAACATTCGCGCCGGATTCGGTTGTGGCGCGCGCGGTTGCTAATTTGCAAACTGTAGTCGTTGCGGAAGAGACAGCAGGCTCGACTGAAGACATGCGGATTACGAGGGCCGATCAGTTGACGAACATCGGTGTTGCCGAGTGGGCCCTCGAAGAACTAGCCAGGGCAGCGGATGCGGTCCCCCATAGTCCCAAAGTAAATCTAGCGATCGCTCAGGTCTATCGTTCTCAAGACGACAACGTACGCGCGCTCAACGTGCTGAGAAAGAGTTTCCCTGATTACTCGCAGATGAAACCGGAAGAAATGACCCGAGAAGAGTGGGATGTTTTTTATCCCCTCGCTTATTGGGACATCATCGTCCAGGAGTCGCGGGCAAAAAACCTCGATCCCTACCAGGTGGCCGGTTTGATACGGCAGGAGACGGTGTTCATCACCAAGGCGCGTTCCTCAGCCCGCGCATATGGGTTGATGCAAGTGCTGGTTCCTACGGGACAACTGACAGCCAGGAAGTATGGTGTTGACCGATCCATTACCGCCGAGTCGCTCTTTGAGCCGCGGCTAAACATTCAACTCGGCACGGCCTACCTGCGCGACCAGATCGACAAATTTGGGCGTATCGAGTATGTCGCCGCCGCTTACAACGCTGGTCCAATGCGAGCGGTGCAGTGGCGCGCTTCCCTTCCTGCGGAGATGGACGAGTGGGCGGAAGTCGTCCCTTTCAAGGAAACGCGCGGGTACATTCAAGGCGTCGTGCGCAATCGACTGCAGTATGAGCGGCTCTACGACGCTAATGGGAAGTTTCGTCCTGAGGTGGGAACGCGTGCGGTGTCGAGGCAGGAAGCTGCCACTCCCAACTCAAGTCCAGCAGTCCAACCTGCCGGTTCGACTGTGCGCAGACGGAGAGTTATCGGCGACGAAGAAGAGGAGTAAACGCTGATT
>JAIVJP010000502.1:0-1258 GCA_020199975.1 Acidobacteriota bacterium | reverse complement strand
GCTTGGGATTTAGAAGTGTTCCGCACAGGTCTTGAGGTACCTAGAATGCCGTCTCACAGGTTGGAATGTCTCGCAGGTCAGAAAGGGTGGTCTACCCCCGCTTGCCTTGCGATAAAAATCAGCGGGGGAAAGGCGGCGTCCCCGGCGGGGCAGCCCCGCTGGAGTGCCAGTCCACCCTTCCTAATTTGCGAATTTAGCCCTAGGCGATTTGGATTTCAAGGAGCGCTAGCTTTGGTTGCGCTACTTTTATTTGCGAATACGGTTTTCGCTCAACGCGCCAAAAGCACCGCTGCTCCGGCCTCGAAGAGCCTAACGATCACGGCTGAACCACATGCCATCGTCTGGATTGATGAGATTCGCCGCGGCGTTACCGACGCCTCCGGCAAACTTACAGTGAAAAACGTTTCGCCGGCCCGGCACAGCTTGCGCGTGCGAGCTAACGGATTCAAAGAATCAACCGTTCCCATCCTGCCGGGGAAAAGCAGTGTGACAGTAAAGCTTGTACGTACGACCGACGCGGCTGAGCTGGCCTTTCAGGAAGCAGAAGCCGCGCGCGAACAAGCCAAAGACGATGAGGCGCGGCAGAGAGCCGCCGAGGCTTACCGGCGCGCTCTAAAACTCCGGCGTTCGTTTCCAGCCGCGCGCGTTGGCCTGGCTCGCATTCTTCTGGAGCTCAACGAATATAAAGAGGCTCTGGCCGAGATCGAGGCTGCCCGACGCTCGGGTGCAATTTATTCCGAAGCCTCTGCAGTCGAGGGCCGCATCAATCACGAAGCTGGCTTTGACGAAGAAGCTATTAAATCTTTTCGCCGTTCGATTCGAGAAGCGCGTGGTTTTCAGCCCGAAGCTCGCGTCGGTCTGGCGCGGGTGCTGGAAGAGAAGGGTCAGTTCAACGAGTCCATAGCCGAGTATCGGAAAGCTCTGGATCAGCTCATGGATTCCGAACCCGTCATCTATCAACTGCTGGGCGCGGCATACGAGCGTCAGCAGAAATACAAAGAAGCCCTCGCTGCGTATGAGAAATATCTGACGCTGGCTCCGAACGGCAGCCTCGCTCCCGCCGTGCGCTCCATAATCGACCAACTCAAACGCGACGCCGACGGCCAGGAGATCATTCCGTAATAAATATCATGCTACTTTACCCACTCAACCGCGATTTCAGTTTCGACCTTCACCGGCACCGTCCTCAGATATTCTTCGCCGGCGGCACACATCGCCCGCTTAACTATTTGCGAGATCTCAATTGCCTGGTCTGCAT
>JAIVJP010000501.1 GCA_020199975.1 Acidobacteriota bacterium | reverse complement strand
GCGTGAAAGTGTAGGGATCGAGCAGGTGTTGCGAAGTGTGCCGGTTTCCTATGTCGCCGGCCCACGGAGACCAGTCGCCAATGGCGCACCACCACAAACGTCCTTGCCAACGCAGCGCCAAAACCGTAATCCCAAGCAGGGCAGCGATCGCGAGGCCGCGCCCTACCATCGTTTTGATTATTGCGCTGCTCATGTCAGAACCGCCAGCGGTAGCGGGCGGACACTTGATTGCGGAATGCGGAATACGGATTTTCGATTAAGGTTAAACGAATCGTTCTTCAATCCGCATTCCGAATTCCGCATTCCGCAATCGAGGAGGGCCGCCCGCTACCGCTGGCGGTTCTGATTGTTGATGTAATGGTGCACCCGGCACGACTCGAACGTGCGACCCCCTGATTCGTAGTCAGGTACTCTATCCAGCTGAGCTACGGGTGCTTGAGGACGTAAATGACGTAAATAGTAAATTGTAAATAGCAAATAGTAAAACGCTCGGGAACGCACAATCGTGTTCTAATCTTTGAGACATGGCTTGCTTGAGACAATCGATCCACGAACTACGCGAACGATACACAAAATTTTGTGTGATTTCGGTATTTCGTGGATCGTTTTTAGCTCGTACGCGAACGCCGAATTAGAAATCCGAACCCCGCACCATCAAATTGCGAAGTTGAAACGAGATCGAACTCGAAACAGATTAATCAACGTGCGTAGTAACCCGGACGCGTGCGTGCAATGAGCGCGGGATGGGTTACTTCAACTCGTATGTCATGCCATTTCCCATCCCGCGGACGATCGGTGGGCCCATAGTAAGCGACCGTGTAAAGCGTGCGCAGGTCGGCCGCCACCTCCGCATAGAGTCTGGCCATCTGATCGACACGATTGATCTCGGTGAGACGACCGCCGGTGCGACTGGCGAGACTTTGAAGTCGGTTACGTGCCGCTGCATAGATGCCGGTGATATCAGGGCCGGGCAGAGGCAATCGCTTCGGATCGCCGGATGGCAGGGCGAGGGGATAAATAGTCACTCCCTGCCGGTCCGCAGCGTTAAGAACTGCAGTCAGCGGACCACTGGCGTCAGGCTTGATTGCCGCGAGTGCTTCCTCATCGGTTTGCGCCCTCGCCACGGTGGCCCGATCTACACTGCGCATCTCCGTGTCAAGCCCGTCGGTTAGCACGACGATCGCTTTGCGTCGCTTGCCTTCTTTCTCGAGTTCCTTTAGAGCATATTTCAGCGCGTCATAGAAATGAGTCTCTCCAGCCCCATCGGCAAGCTGGATCGCATAAGCAATTCGGTTGCGATCGGTTGAAAAGTCTATGAGCTTTTTGGTCTTAGCATTGAATTGGATGACCGCCACGCGGTCTTCCGGAGCGAGTGCATCAAGGAAACGTTGGGTGGCCAGTTTCAACTGCGGGCGAAAGGTTATCGTCGACCCGGAAACATCAAGCAGCAACACCAGACTGAAAGGAGCGTTGGTGGGTTCGAATTGAGAGATCGACTGTCTTACTCCATCTTCATAGACAGCAAAGTCGTTTCGCGTTAATGAGGTGATGGCCCGCCCTTGTCTATCGACCACGCCAACATTTAGTTGCACCAGGGATACGCTCGTTCGAACGACATCGTCAGTTTCCTGGGCGCGAGACACGTTTGTTGTTAGAAATATCAGCGCCAACGCAGGGACGAATAGAATTGGCCTTAGAGAATTGATTACGAAATTTCCGGACTTGTTCATTTGGAATCGCATGTCCTTAGTTTTTGTTCGCGAGTATGCCTGCCAGCTTCTACTTTTTGCAATCCGCACGCAGGTCCCGCTTCAGGTAGCTAACTTCGGACGCCGAAAACGGCAGTCCAGTTGCTTGTGGCTTACTTTTGGGCGAATTGCGCGATAAAAAATGGTGAGCAGCTTGACAGTCCTCACCTGCGAATTACCTAGGCCGCTTTGGGTTTCATACCGTCGCTCCCGTTACTGTATTTGAGCTTACCCGAGCCCGCAGGGCTCTTTCGAATTCGGGCGATAGAAAGAGATCCGCTTTTTCGCACGTCTGGCATTATAATGCTTCACGCCTGACACCAGCGGCGATTACCTCAATCAATCGTCGGTCTTCGCAAACCGGAGACTTGGTGTTGGCAACCCGTTTCCAGCTGGGGCAGAGACCTCACAACCTTTTTTCTTTGCCGGAGGCTCAACAATGTATCGACC
>JAIVJP010000292.1 GCA_020199975.1 Acidobacteriota bacterium | reverse complement strand
GCCAGCGGAGCCAAAGGTCTTACGTCGTCTTCGCATCTTCACACCTGCGCGCGAGATTCCTTTCGCCGGTCATCCGGTAGTGGGAACCTGGAACGCTCTCGCGCGGGAGGGTGTGGTTCCTTTACCCAAGGATGGTAACGGCTGGACAAGAATTCAGCACGAAGTCGGCATTGGCATTTTGCCGGTGGACATCGAATTCAAAGACGGTCAGCCTGTGCAGGTCGTGATGACGCAAGGCAAACCAGTACCGGGAAGCGTCATGGAAGACTCAGCCGAACAAGCCAACCTCGCCCGCGCATTGGGCCTG
This sequence comes from Acidobacteriota bacterium, assembly GCA_020199975.1. GTDB lineage: Bacteria > Acidobacteriota > Blastocatellia > Pyrinomonadales > Pyrinomonadaceae > PSRF01. The sequence continues at coordinate 9,088 of JAIVJP010000292.1, read as the reverse complement.
GCAACAGAAGCGCTGGATGAGAATCTTCCCATTCAGGTGCTCTCTACCGGTTTGCCGATTCTTGCCGTTCCCGTTCGCTCTCTCGCGGACTTGGGGAAGTGTCGCGTCAACGCGGCCCTGCTTGCGGAGATTTATGAACGTGCCGGAGCCACTGGCTGCTACCCATTCACACGGGAAACAATCGAGATTGGCGCGGCCCGTGCGCACGCTCGACTCTTCGCTCCGGCAGACAATATTCCTGAAGATCCAGCCACGGGCAGTGCGGCCGGAGCGCTGGGAGCCTACCTGGTCCATCATGACGCGGCTGGAGTTGAGGCCGTTGCGGGCAAGTTTAGTTTTGTAATCGAACAGGGTGATTTTATTAAGCGGCCCAGCAGAATCAACATCGAGGTTGAAGGAGAGACGGGCGCTGTGAACCAGGTTAGAGTCGGCGGGCCTTCGGTCGTAGTTGCGCAAGGCGAAGTGACGTTCTAAAAGTCCCAGGTCTCAGGCCCAAGTCTCAAGTACACGTGGAGAACCGACGCTGCAGCAGACCGCGGACTTGGAACCGGCGGGACCCTCAGGCCTCAGCAGACTTTGCTTATCAGGTCATCGAAAAAGGAACGATTGCCGATACGATTCGCCGTTACCCGATTGGGCGAACTCTTTTCTCTACGCCAAACGAGCTGGAAATGCATGAAGGTTCCTTGAAGCCAGTCCGTGAGAAGCCCACCCGCGAAGAGTTGTTGTCTCACTACATCCATTTCGTACTCGATCACAATCTTAAGATAAATACTGATGAGGAAGTGACTAACATTGCGCGCTTGGAGACTGAGGGCTTCGTATTCCAGACCACACGTACCACAGAATACGCGCAACAGTCGCAGGTCAGCTATGAAGCCCGGCGCCTGGTGTTTGCAATCGGCGCAATGGCCCACCCTCGTTATCTCAATATTCCCGGTGAGAACTTGCCGAAAGTTCATCACCTCTTCGTTGAGCCTTATCCTTACGTTCGCAAGCAGGCGCTGGTGGTTGGTGGCGGCAACAGCGCGGCAGAGGCAGCGTTGTTTCTTTCCGAAGAAGGCGCCCGGACGACAATGGCGATTTGGCGAGAAGATTGGGAGAACCGCGATCCGAAAGCCGGCGCGATGAAACATTGGGTGCGGACGCCGCTTGATCGCGAAGTGGCTGAAGGAAGGCTGCGCGTTATCCTCTACAAAGAAATAGCCGAAATTACTGAGAACGAAGTTAGGCTCGTTACTGACTTGGGTGAAACGCTTTCAATTCCCAACCACGTTGTGTTTGTTCTGATTGGCAGCGATGCGGACCTCACGCTGCTTAAGAAATTAGGAGTGAAGACTGAACCGGGCAAGCTGACTGAAGTTCCTGTCTATGATCCGGAGACATTTGAAACAAACGTTCCCGGCGTCTATGTTGCCGGCCATTTCACTCACGCTCGCCATATTAAAGCCGCCATCGATGTGCCGCGCCGCATCGTGCCGCTGATTGCCAGAAGTTTGCATCGGGAGTTAATTGGAACTGGAGCGTCTGAGCCTCGGATCGGTAAAACTCAAATCTGAAACTTCCTTATTTATCAACTGCGAGTACCGTTCAAACTCCAACTAAGTCCATAATCCGCCCAAAAGAACCTTGACTTCGTGAGCGAAAGATTCCAGGAAAGCAGAGCACGTTGTTGATCGAAGATCAGTGATTCCAAGTTGCAAGAAACTGCGGGTGCTTCCAGTCCCATACCCGGTCTGGCTCCTGATCGACATTGACAGGCCTGGAATTCCACAGCCAGGTAGCATGAGACGTCGCCCCGAGCGCGTTAATGGTGACACTCAGGATTAGTAGCAAAGCGCCAATGGATGCTTCCAGCTGGCGACGAACAGATCGCCACCTGGATGTCTGCTCGTTGGCAGAACGCCGCCGCGCTTGCAGACCCGAGACAGCGAGCAGATAAAACCAGGGTACAATACCGGTCGAATAACGTGGCCCGTAACAGTGGCCACCATACCAAGGCGAATGTGAAGACACAACAATCAGATGAATAGATACAATGACCAGTGAAAAAACTACGAGGCGCCGCAATGGCAAGGCCGCCCGATACCGAAGCAACAAGTAGCTGACAAAAAAGAGCACTGGCACGAACACCAGCAGACCGCGCGAGGGGCTGATAAGATTGCCCAAAAGCGCTAGCCACAGAGGCGTGGATCCGAAGTGTTGGTAAACAAAGTAATAGTTAGGAAGCACCTGACTGAAATGGTACCAGGAGTAGACGGCAAAGGCTGAGAACCAGGCAGCGCCAACCGTGGCGTACGGTATGAACAGACGACGGTGATACATCACGATATAAATCGTGATCGCCACAATGGGCAACGCGAAAGTTGGCCTAACAAAATAAGTCCATGCTAGCAGGGTCGCCAACAATGCAGGTCTGAGACGGTAGATTCCCAGCTCCTGGGCAACAAGACTGAGAACAACGAAGCCGAGCAGAAAGATCCCCCACGTGTCAGACCACAAAGCTCTTGAGGCTGTGCTCCAAATTTGGGTTCCGAGTGCCGTGCCCAGAGAAAGAAGGAGGCTCCATCCCGGCGGGAGCAGGAGTCTGCTTGTGAAATAGAAAAGAGAGGCAAGCGCCGCCATTAATATCGCTGCCAATCGGGCTTGGATAATCACCTCGCCGTCGGGATTGTAACTCCCGTCTGCGTTTGCCGCGGAAACACCGCTCGCGTTCATCAGAGCAACGAACGGCACAGAAAGGACGGAAGTACCGGGTGGCCAGAAATAGTAAATGTGATTGTCGACCAGCTCGAGCTGGTAAAGGCTGCCGTTGGAAACGTGGAAAAGCTGCTGGGTTGGACGCAGTCGAGGAATGTTATATCGGTCTAAGGTGAAGCTGCGATGGTGGATCAAACTCTGGCTTAGCAGCATCGAGTAGTTTGAATCTGCCAACTGATGGACGCGGGAAATAAGAAAGATGATGAGAACAAAAAGGAAGACACTGGCCCCGAGGGCGACATCGAGTCGCGAGCGTCTGAGCCCTCGCACCCACGCCTGGATGTCGGATCTCATATCCGATGCAGCCTCGCCAGCCGCCGCAATCATAGTGTCAGACCGATTCTGCTTCTACGCACTACTTGGCCAGAGGCGGGAGAGATTCCAATGCCTTGCTAATCTTATCCAAAATTTGCGGGTCTACTCCATTCTTCTTCGTCAGATCGAGGGCGTGAACACCCAGGGCCCGGTAGACGTTGAGTGCTACTAATAAACCGTGTCTGCCAAGCGCAGACAGATGTCTGTGAACTGTCGCCAAATCTCCACGTGCAAAAGTGCCAGTCAAAGCAGTGGCTGGATCCGACGTTAAGAGATTGTTTACCGTGCTTTCCAGTAGCGGACGCAACACCCGCCGGGCATCGCTCTGATCCAGCCCACATTCCACCAGCATTTGGGTCGACAGATCGAAGAGTGCAACCACGTGCCCGGAGGCCATTACTGCCGCCGCATGGTAGAGAGGCTTGTTGCTGGAGGAGATGGAGAAACTTCGTCCGTTTAGATCACGGACGATTGCCCGCGCCACACGCGCTGCGGCGGCGTGGCCTTCAATGCAATAGAATGCGCCCCGCAAGTTCGTGGGTCCGGTCCGGGGATCACTCACGGAGACCAGGGGATGTAAGGACCCGACCTGAAACCCAATCCCAGCTAAAGGCTCAAGTACGTCGGAAGAGAGCGCACCGCTCGTATGCAAAACAATGCGCCCCCTAACCCGATTTCGCTGGGCGCCAGCTAGCCTTTGGGCGGCGTGGGCAATTTCGTCATCTGGTGTCGCTATGAGAACAATCTTGGAGGGCGGCAGCAGGTCCAACTCATTGGTTGTTAACGCCGAGGTGGCACTTCCAATTAGGGCGGCTGCTTTCTTTGCGCCCGATGGGCGACGCGTCACGACAGCTTCAATCCGATAGCCCGCCGAAGACATAGCAATTGCCAGGGCAGTTCCCATGCGGCCGGAACCAACAATCGACAAGGATGGTTTTGATTTCTTTTTGTGGGCAGCCTTTGGCATTGATCGAAGCTAATCTTATAGATAGATACGCGGAGATTGGCCAGGTCTCTTCGGTCAAAGACCTCGATTTCTTAGGTTTTTTTACTGCGCAGGACTATAATGGCTGCCCCCAGCATCAATGTGTCTCGTGGAGACTAGGTGGCTTTAGAACTTTAGAAGTTGCACAGGTAAGCATTGTGAAACGCGCAACCTTGCTGCTCACCTCTGGCATCATAGACTGCGCGTCCGGAAATAGCGAAAACAGCTTCCAACAGTCCTTCGCTTAGGTTTCTTGTATCGACGTTTCGCCGCGCACTTAGACAACAATCCGCGGCCTTTGAATGACAGTCCGGCCGGACTTCTCTCTTTTGGGCCGGTTTTCGAAAGTGTTTGGAGGTTTCCGAAATGAACAATTTCTCCCGCGTCGCAACCGCTCTGTTGCTGGCCTCGTCGCTGTTCGCGAGTGCGATCCGGGTTATAGCCCAGTCGACGCAGTCGCAAGAACCAGCCAAGAGTCAGGCCACTTCCAAAGAAGACAGGAAGAAGGCCCAGGAGAAAGCAACTTCCACATCCACTAATCCTGGCAGGCCCCTCTCCGCGAACGAAAACCCGAGCATGATCGGAAAACGGAATATCAACAAGGGCATCATCGCCGGGATGAGCGGCTCCACTGAAAAAGAGGTTCGCCTGGGACGTGAGCTGGCGGCCGAGGTCGATCGGCAGGCAAAGTTTGTCGATGACCCAGTGATAACGGAATATGTTAATCGGGTGGCACAGAACATCGTCCTGCACTCTGACGCGAAGGTGCCATTTACGATTAAGGTCATCGACTCAGATGAGGTAAACGCCTTCGCTTTGCCGGGTGGCTTCTTCTATGTGAACAAGGGTCTGGTGCTGGCGGCGGACAGCGAAGCGGAGCTCGCTGGTGTAATGGCTCATGAAATTGCGCATGTAGCTGCCCGTCACGCCGTCGAGAACCAGAGAAAGGCCGAACTTACTCAGTATGCAATTCTGATCCCGGCAATAATTTTTGGTGGCGGCCTTGGTCAACTAATCTATCAGGGTGGCGGCTTTGCAGCCCTCCTCGGCTTCATGAGGTTTAGTCGTGGCGCGGAGGAAGAGGCTGACAAGCTGGGCGTGCAATACATGTACGCCGCCGGTTACGACCCCACCGCGATGGCCACGATGTTTGAAAAACTGGAGGCTAAAAACAAGAAGAAGCCTGGTTTTATTTCTAAGGTTTTCGCCACGCACCCGGCGCCGCCGGAACGGCGAGCGGCATCTCTGGCACTTGCGGCACGTTTCCCCGAGCGAGAAGAGTACGTAATCAGCAGCTCGGAGTTTCAAAGGGTCAAGTCGCGGCTGTTGAGACTCTCCAACGCCCGGGCATCGACTGCGGGTGCAATTGCAGGAGCCGAAGAAGGAGCTCCGGGTCGGCCCACGCTGAAACGCCGTCAGCCCACACCGGATGAGCCCACCGCTACTCCAGATGCTGGGCAGAAGCCCGCTGAGAAGCAGGAGCCTCCGAAGCTAAAGCGGAATGACGGCACCAAGCCTACACAGCCTTAACCGAAACGAAATCGGTTCAAGAGAGGCTCTCCGGTAACAGGCCGGGGAGCCTTTTCTGTCTCAGATTGGTTCATCGCAAACCGGTCCAGATTGAATCCAGCCTCGAGGCCTTATCGCCGAAGGTGTTGGTCAAAAACGTGTCCGCGATAAGATAAAGAAATGGGTGCGCGCCATGAAAGTTACAGGCGTGGTTGATTTAATATAGAGCTGAGCGCTATCCTAGTAGGGCATGAATACTAGGATAGAAGGGGGGGCTGGCTCTATGGCAACAGCGCGGACGAGGATCTGGCGGCAGGTAATGGAACTCTCGCCGGTGTGTTCTGGTTCTTTGCATGAGCAGTATTTGACCTGCGGGAAAGCTACTTGTGGTTGTCATGACCGGAAGGAACCGCGGCTGCATGGCCCGTATTATCTCTGGCGTCGGCATATCGACGGCAAACAGGTGAATCGCACCTTGCGGCCGGGCCCGCAGTTGGAGCGAGTGCGCGAGGGGATAGCGAACTATCATCAACTGCAAGAGTTGCTGGGGGAATGGTTGGTGCAAGAAGAGAGCCAAGTACTGGAGTCTGGACGCGCAGTGGCGCCTAGCAGTAAAAAAAACTTCAAGCGGAGCTTGCGGCGGCGGTGAAAGAAGCATTAGCAGAACTGGAGTTGGCGCCGCTGCTGCCGCACGAAGCGATCGATGCTGGCGCGGAAGAAGAGTTATTTCGGCGGCTGGCACAAGCGGCGGCGGGCGAGCAGTTGCGCCAACGATGGGAAGCAGCGGATGGGCCGGCGATTTTGCAATGCGCGCGCTGCCAAGAGAGCCTCAAGCCGCTGGGGCGCAGGCGCAAGCAATTGCAGAGTGTCTGTGGTCCATTGCCGCTCGAGCGACGAGTCTATTACTGCCAGCAGTGTGGTGAGATACAGGTGCCGTTGGACCAGCGGTTGGGAATTGAGCAGGGTGGGATGACGCCGGGCTTAATGCGCCTGGTATGCCGCACGGCGCTGGAGTTGCCCTTTCAGCAAAGCCAGCAATTGTTGAGTGATACGTTAGGTTTTACGCCCTGTTCAGCGCGAGAAGTAGAGCGCGTGGCCGGGCGCCACGGACAACTGCTGGAGCAATCACCGCAACTGAGTCCGGTGCCTCAGCTAGGCAAAGCGAGATATTGTTTGGCGATCGATGGCACGATGATTCCGGGTCTGCCTGATGCAGTTGAACATCGGCTGCGCTGGCACGAGGTGAAGCTGGCCGTGGGGTTTGATCCGCGCAAAGTACGGGCGCCGTTTTACGTGGCTGGGCGCGAAGACGCGGAGCACTTTGGCCAACGTCTGTGGCAACAACTACAAAGTCACGGACTGGACCACAATGGTTTTCAATTGATCCTCGGTGACGGCGCGCCTTGGATCTGGAACCTAGCAGATTTACATTTGCCAGGAGTGCCGCAATTGCTCGACTTTTACCACGCTGCCGAACATCTTTTCGCCACCGCTGAGTTGCTCTGGCCGGCCGCTCAAGCCAAGCGTTGGTGGCAACGTCGTTTGGCTCAACTGCAGCAGGGAGAGCTAACAAATTTCTTCACGGTCTTACAACGGCTGGCCCGCGCTCATCCGGCTATTGATGCGGACAGTGGTCCCGCGCGGCTGTTACGTTACTTTCGAGACAACCAAGATCGGCTGCGGTATGCGTGGGCCAGCAAGCACCATCTGCCCATCGGCTCAGGCGCGGTGGAATCAGGCGCCGGTCATCTCGTGCAACAACGCCTGAAACAATCAGGCATGCGTTGGTCCGACCCGGGGGCGCAAGCGATTCTCAACCTCCGCACGCTCCACCGCAACGGTGAGTTCGAGCAGTATTGGGAAAACTTCGCTGCCGCCGGGTTCTAAGGTAACTTTTCTGTCGCGCACCCGCAAGGCACCCAAGAATCGCGATTGAGTAGAAAAGAAAAAGCAGAACACCTTGCTGGCTAGTGTGTTATAGAAGGTTTGCTACAACCAATAACAGCACCAACGAGGTGATCTGCGGTGAGCAAACTACAACAAAACCTCCTTCCCATCAAGTTAGAACAGAGCCAAGAGCGACTGACCAGTTTGGCGGGGTTAGTGTTGGTCGAGGAGTTGGGGCGGGCAAAAGGATTATGGGCGCGGGTGGACGAGTTGTTTGGGCGCCCGGGTTCGGGGCGGGGGTACAAAGCGAGCGAATATGTACGCCCGCTGCTGTGGCTGCTGCACGCGGGTGGGCGACGGCTGGAGGACGTGCGGGAGTTAAGAGCAGAGCAAGGAGTGTTAGCGCAAATGGGGTTGCAGCGCTTGCCTTCGGCGGACGCCATCGGAGATTGGTTGCGGCGGCAAGGAGAAGCTGGGGGCGTGAGGGCGGCGCAGCAACTGAGCAAAGAGTTGATGTGGTTCTATCTGGAATCATTGCCAGAAGAGATCACGATCGACACGGACGCGACGATCATCGAAGCCAACAAGCGTGAGGCGGAGTGGACCTACGAGAAAGTGAAAGGGTACCAGCCCATGCTGGCGTATGTGAATGAGGTCTGTATTCATCACGAATTTCGCGCCGGGAACGAGCCGGCGGGAGCGCGCGCTTTGGAGTTCATACGAGCTTATGAGCGGAAGCTTCCCCCAGGGAAGAAACTCTATCTGCGCAGTGACAGTGCGTATTACCAGGCTGAGGTAATCAATCATTACAGCGAGGGCGGCCGGACCTTTAGCATCACGGCAGACAAGGATTGTGCGGTAAAAGGGGCTATTTCTCAGATTAGGGAGGACCAGTGGCAGAAGTTCGCGCTCCAGGACGGCCTGGCGACTGACCGCGAGATTGCCGAGACCGTGCACTGCCTGGAGCATAGCAAGAAAGCGTTTCGGCTGATCGTGCTGCGCTGGCCCAATAGGCAGCCGAGTCTGTTTGAAGCCACTCCTTATTGTTATCACGCAGTGGCCACGAATCGGGCGCCGAGTGCCAGTGAAATAATTTGGGAACACAACCAGCGCGGTGAGTCGGAGAACTGGCACAAAGAGTTGAAGCTCGGTTTCGGGATGGAGCAGTTACCGTGTGGGCAGTTGGCAGCCAACGCGCTGTTCTTTGCGATTGGAGTCTTGGCTTACAACCTCGGCGTGCTTTTGAAAGTGGAAGTGTTGCCGGAAGAGTATCGCCAAAGCACAGTGCAGACACTGCGCTGGCAGTTGTATCGCCTGGCCGGGAAGTTAGTGCGGCACGGACGGCAATGGATCCTGAAGGTACGCACTGACAGCGAGAAGCTGGCGCTGCTGTGGGCGGTGCGAAAGAAATGCTATGAGCTCAGCTGAAAAACACTAACCGGTTTGTTCGGAGCGGTCTCAGGGCGGAGCCGTCGCCGCCTGGCGCTCCAAGGACGTGGTTAGGAGGGCAGATGTAAGCCAACTAGCGCTTAAGGTGACTTACCCATTCACTGCCACCTGAAGCAGCAGGATCCGGCAGTGCATACCTAGTCTTGAATAGCCCAATCGCGGATTTCGGGTCTATTGCCTTTC
>JAIVJP010000218.1 GCA_020199975.1 Acidobacteriota bacterium | reverse complement strand
GCTATAAACCACGCCGCTTCCCGTCGGGGCAAACATCTTGTGGCCCGAAAACGCGTAGAAGTCGCAGTCGAGATCCTGCACGTCGACCGGCATGTGAGGAGCGCTTTGCGCCCCGTCGATCAAAACTGGCACGCCGTACTTGTGCGCGCTTTCAATCATCCTCTTAATCGGATTTACAGTTCCCAGGGCGTTTGAGACATGCGTAACAGAAACCAGCTTGGTTCTTTTGCTTAATAGCCCCTCGTAATCGTCTAACAGCAACTCACCGGCATCGTTCATCGGGATCACCTGCAAACGAGAGCCTTTCTCCTCGCAGAGCATTTGCCAGGGAACGATGTTCGCGTGATGCTCCATCGCCGAGATGATGATCTCATCTCCCGAATCAATGAACTTTCGACCATATCCGTTCATCACGAGATTAATGCCTTCGGTTGCGCCACGAACAAAGATGCACTCCTTGGATTCGCGCGCGTTTATAAAGCGCTTCACAGTCTCGCGCGCACCTTCGTAGGCAGTGGTTGCTTTTTGGCTGAGGTAATGGACGCCACGATGGATGTTGGAATGCTCCTGCTCCAGATACATGCTGCCGCGTTCTATTACTACTTGCGGAACTTGCGAGGACGCAGCATTATCCAGGTAGACCAGTGGCTTGCCGTTTACCGTTTGACGGAGCACTGGGAAATCCGCGCGAATGCGCTCGACATCCCATTTGGCAGCCTGTTCTTTCTCTTCAGTTAATGATTTTTCGATTGTCGCCATACGGCAAACACTCACCCAGCATCATGTTGAGAATCCAGTCTGGCAGCTTTGGTCTTAACCTTCAAACACCTGACTTACTAGGCATGTGAACGCCGGCAGCAACGGCGTCGTAAGGTGCTCATTGTTCGCCAGAGTAGTTACCAACATGAGCTGGCCCTGTTCCAGCCGGTAAACCTCAATCGTCTGCTGATACCGATCAACCACCCAATACTCCCGCACTTCGAACTTACTGTAAGCTTGACGCTTAACAGTCCTATCGCGACGCTCGTTTTCAGTTCCCGGCGAAATGATCTCGACGACTAGGTCTGGCGCACCGGTAACTTTTTCGCCCGATGCTATGGCTTCAATGTGCTCATTGCTCACAAAAACGATGTCGGGAATCGCGGCGTTGAAATCGTCAAAGATCACGCCTGGCGTCGGCCATACCTTGGCCACAGGGTGTTCCTTTAAATGAAGCTCAAAGAGGATAAGCAAGTTGGTGAGGATTCGCTGGTGAGGTAGACCGGGTGCGCGTGACACGAATACTTCTCCTTCAAAGAGTTCGTAACGGTTATAGTCATCTGGCATTAAGTCCAGGTCAGCGACCGTTAAGATGGGATCCACTTTAGCTGACAAGGCAACCTCCACAAACATTCATGCTTCCAGCCGCGCATTGATCCGATTCAGTACCGCTTCATCCAGCTGGGCCCTTATCGAACCAACTTTTATCTTGCCAATCACTTCTTCTGCAAAACCGTAAGTCAGAAGATTCTTCGCCAGATCGGGATGAATCCCCCTAGTCTCAAGGTAAAACAACTCGTCTTCTCCTATCTGGCCAACGGCAGCGCCGTGAGCGCATTTAACGTCATCGGCAAGAATCTCCAGCTGGGGCTTGGTATCAATTCGAGCGTCGTCTGAAAGCAGCAGGTTCTTGTTCGTCTGCATCGCGTCGGTTTTCTGCGCACCGTGACGAACAAAGATCTTGCCGTTGAAAACCGCGCGCGACTTACCGTCGAGAATTCCTTTGTAGAGCTGGTGGCTCGTGCAATGCGGCCGCTGGTGATCGATGACCGAATGCGTATCTGTGTGTTGGTCCGAACTTACAACGTAGAGTCCGTCAACCCAGCATTCAGCGCCTTCATTAGCCATTTTGATGTGAATGTCATGCCGCGAAAGCTGCGCGCCAAAGTTGATGGCAGTACTGTCGTAACTGCTGTTTGCACCCAGATCGGCGCTGGTTGTGGCAATATGATAGGCGTCAACACTTTCACGCTGAACTCTGTAATGCTCCAGGCGCGCCGCGTCTTGTAGCACGATCTCCACGACCGCGTTTGTAAAATAAGCTGCATCGCTGATGCTGGCGTAGCTCTCGATAACTGTCGCACGGCTGTTCTCTTCTGCAATGATAAGAACGCGTGGAAAATTCGCCGGATCTGGAGCAGATGGATCGCTTATGAAGTTAAGAT
>JAIVJP010000217.1 GCA_020199975.1 Acidobacteriota bacterium | reverse complement strand
ACTTGTATGTTATTGATTTCAGTAGCTATAGCGTAGTTACACATCATCCGAATCGAGCTAGCGGAAATTTCAGGGCTGGAAAGCTTTAGTCGCGCAATGTAACAGAAAACGTTAAATGGGTCCATAAGTTTTTTGTTTCGAACGCAGAAGTTAAAAGACGCCTAAGTCATTAGTAGGTATGAATTTACTAACGATTCAGACGTCTGCTTTCGGAGGACTTGCAACCAAAACCTTGACATATTGGGCTGCCTTACTATAATGCAAACTTTTTTGCGAGCCGTCGCTCCATGACGTTCGCTTGTTGCTGCCGCCGAGTTAAGCTTCAACAATACTTCGCACCATCCGCCACGCCGGGGCGAAGAGCACCTCCGACACTCCCTTTACCTTTCAGGAGAAAAGATGAACCCAAAGACCGTCTTGAAGTATGCCGCTGATCAAGCGGTAGAATTCGTCTCCGTACGATTTACTGACCTGCCAGGCTCCTGGCAACACCTTACTTTTCCCATTGGCGAACTCGGTGAGGATACCTTCGAAGAAGGTTTCGGCTTCGATGCCTCGTCAATTCGCGGTTGGGCCGCAATTCATGAATCTGACATGCTTTTAGTTCCCGACGCGTCGCGATTTTGGATGGATCCTTTCTCTGAACAGCCAACTCTGTGCTTGATCGGAAACCCAGTGGACCCCATCACCAAAGAGGGTTACGCATTTGACCCCCGCTCGGTGGCGGTTCGTGCTGAGAGCTACTTGAAGTTTACCGGGCTGGCAGATACAGCCTACTTCGGACCCGAAGCCGAGTTTTTCGTTTTTGACTCGGTGAAGTTTAATAACGAGCCCCACTCCGCCGGTTACACGATCGACTCGGACGAGGCCCACTGGAATAGCGGGCGCGATGCCAACGAGTTTTCGGGATCGAATCTCGGTTACCGCATTCGTGCCAAGGAAGGCTATGTGCCCGTTCCACCCACTGATTCTCTCAGCGACCTGCGCTCTGAAATCTCATTGACGCTGGCTAAATGTGGAATAAATGTCGAGTGCCACCACCACGAAGTTGCGACGGCCGGACAGTGTGAGATCGACTTCCGTTACGCAACCATGCTGGGAACGGCCGACAATCTTCAGATGTTCAAATATGTAGTTCGCAATACAGCATACCAGTATGGCAAGGCCGCCACTTTCATGCCCAAGCCACTCTATGGCGACAACGGTTCAGGCATGCACTGTCACCAGTCTTTATGGAAGGGTGATAAGCCCTTGTTCGCGGGCGATGGATATGCCGGACTCTCCGAGATGGCCCGTTACTACATCGGCGGACTCTTAAAACACGCAGCTGCGGTCGTGGCCTTTGCCGCCCCGACCACCAACAGCTACAAGCGTCTGGTTCCCGGTTTCGAGGCTCCTGTGAATCTCGCGTACTCGGCGCGCAATCGCTCGGCCGCGATCCGCATCCCGATGTTCTCCACAAAACCCAAACTAAAACGGCTGGAATTTCGTCCGCCCGATCCCTCATGCAATGCCTACCTGGCATTTTCGGCCATGTTGCTTGCCGGCCTGGACGGAGTTCAGAATCGTATCGATCCCGGTGAGCCGTTGGAAAAAGACATTTACGACCTCTCGCCCGAAGAGCTCAAGGATGTGCCCACGCTACCGGGATCGCTGGACGATTCTCTCAAGGCACTCGAAGCCGACCACGATTTTCTGCTGAAAGGTGATGTCTTCAGTCCGCAGTTGATCGAGAGGTGGATCGCTTACAAGCGGGAAAAGGAAATCCAACCGCTTAGAATGCGTCCACACCCGCTCGAGTTTGCAATGTATTTCGATATTTGAAACCGTCCAACGTCCAGGGTCCAACGTCCCACGTCCCACGTCGGAAAGAAAAGCAGACTAAGCACAAGTGAGGTACAAGCTGAGTTGTTTGGTAGTGGGTCATCAGTTTGAACTTCATCCTGCATTGGTAACTCGTCGGCTATAGGTTCCTCGTCAGGGTCGTTAGCTTGCATACTCTCAGTCACTATTCCGAGTTCCGGACTATGCCGAGTCATCCGGGACCACATCCGTGGCCCGCACGAAAATTGGGGGCGCGAGCGCACATTAGAGGTGAATGACTCGGCATAGTTTTGTGGACACTACAGACTGTTAAGAAACCCAAGAAGCGGATCTCCAGGTCGATAGCGACCGTTTCGACCGCTATGCGGTTTAGTCTTGGCG
>JAIVJP010000216.1 GCA_020199975.1 Acidobacteriota bacterium | reverse complement strand
CTATGTAGTTAACCAGACCTGTCCTGGGGCGGTGCCCCAGGCTCTTGCATTTCGCGCCTTTGGCGCTTGGTCTGATCAGATCCAATTCAAATTAGGACACTATCGTTTGTTTTTGGTTTGTTTCTTTAGCTGGACTTTGTTTCTTTAGAACCTGGTAGAGTGAAAAGTGCGTTCGCCGCTGAGATTATTAGGGCGAGCGTCTTGGTTTCGAGCTTGTTTCTCCTACGGTCCCGTCCTCCCTTAGTCAGCTTAGGATTTACTTCAGCCATAGATGGTTAGTGGGCAAGCGCATCGGGATGTTCAGCCACTTCTTTAACGGCCAGGCTTCGGCCTCGTTTCGTCACCACACCGACGCCCGTGAAGATTAGAAGGCTGGCGATAAGAATTCGTGAGTTGAAGGTCTCTCTCAGGATCAGCGGGGCGAGACCAAAAGCGATCAGCGGTTGCAGATATATATAGGTCGCCACCGTGCTGGGCGTTACTCGTGTCAGCGCCCAGGCATTCAGATAGAACGCCGCGACTGTGGGAACCAGGATGATGTAGATCACTGCCAGCCAGACGGTGACGGGTGCTGCTTGCAGATTGTCACCGCTCAACGCGTAAGCGCCAAACGGTACTGTTACCAGACAACCGATACAAAACATCCAGCTAATCACGTTGAGCGCGCCGTAGCGTTTGAAGAGATCCCTTGAGACTGCGATGTAAGCGCCGTAAAAAAGAGAACTTGCCACAATCAAGAGGTTTCCTGTGTTTGTTTGCGCAGAGAAGTCAGCTCGGAGAGGGTCAACCAGATAAATGACTCCGCTGGCCGCCAGGGCAATTCCCAGCGTGCGCCTCAAAGATATTCCGTCGTAGCCAAACGCGATACTGACTATCAGCGTGAACACCGGAATGATTGTTCCTAGCAACGTTGCGTTGATCACAGTTGTCAGAGCCACCCCTTTAACAAATAGGAGTTGATTAAGAGCGACTCCTAACATGCTGCAGAGTACCAGCCAGGCAAGATCGCGCCTGGGTAATTTACGCAGCTGCCCTAGCTTGGCTTGTAATAGCATGAAGGCAACCGTGGCACCCGCCACTCGCAGCGCAACCAAACTGGTACTCGACATCGATCGCAGCGCTACCTTGCCCACAATCGGCCAGGTGCCAAACATGAGCTGAACGCCAATCAGCGCGAGGTGAGGGGTGAAGCCTCGATCTCTCATCTGGGGTTTAGAGTCCATCGTATTAAAGAAAAAGGATCGGGCTGATCCCGATCCTTCTGTTCTTAGTCGAGACCCCTGCAACTGGGCAGCCGACCCTGGGGAAGTCGCATGCTTTACTAAACAACTAGGTACAGGGGATTCTCGAGAATCTTCTTAAATGTCTGCAGGAATTTCGCTCCGGTGGCGCCGTCGATCACGCGGTGGTCACAGGACATCGTTACGCGCATCATCTGTCTGACTACAATGGCGCCATCGCTCACCACAGGCTTGGCGGACATAGCGCCGACGGCGAGGATTGCGCCTTCAGGCGGATTGATGACTGCGGTAAACTCGTCGATCCCAAACATCCCGAGATTGCTGACAGAAAAGCTTGCGCCCGTATACTCCTCAGGCCGAAGCTTGCGGTGGCGTGCGCGCTCGGCGAGCTCGCGCACCTCTCTGGCAATGGCGCTCAATGACTTTCGATCAGCGGAACGAACGATCGGAGTGATTAAACCGTCTTCAATGGCAACGGCCACGCCAATGTCGGCACGTTCGTAGTACCTGACGGTCTTATCCTGAAACGATGCGTTGACCAGGCGGTGCTCGATCAGCGCCGCGGCGGCAACCTTAATGATGATGTCGTTGATGCTGATTTTGAGGTCGGGATCGCTGTCATTGATCCCCCGGCGCATCTCGGCAGCCCGGTCCATCTCGATCTCAGTTGTGAGAACACTTAATGAGCGCAGGTCCACGCCCGCCTCCGCGGCCATTCGGGCGGCCAGTGGGGAAACTATGAGTCGGTCTGAAGAAGTGGCGCCAGACTTTGCAGCCTGACTACCGTTTCCCGCCGCACTTCCACGAGATTCTGCGTCGGCATCTTGCCGAGCTTTGCCGTCAGCATCGTTAACGGCTTCGCCAACTGCAGCGACAGGGGCCTGATCGGCCGCTGTCGGCGCAGACGCCGCATCAACTTCCGCTGTAGCTTCTGCCGGCTTGCCACTTGCCGCAGGTGATTTGGCTGCCAATCCTTCCAGTGCGGAAATGTCTTCGTCGGGCTCTCCAATTATCGCTATCAATTGACCCAAGGGAGCTGATTCGCCCTCTTTGATCAGAATCTTGCGAAGCACTCCATCGCCGAGAGCCTGCATTTCCATCGTCGCTTTATCGGTGTCAATTTCAGCGAGCGGCTCGCCCATCGAGACCTTGTCGCCTTCTTTTTTCAGCCAACGAGAAAGCTGTCCCTCTTCCATGGTGGGAGAGAGTTTCGGCATGATCACCTGAGTTGCCATTAAGATTGGTCCTTTGTCAGTTGTCCGTCGTCCGTGGTAGTGACTCACGCTTGTCAGGCGGCCATTTGCCCGAGAGGACGGAAACAACGGATAACTGACCACGAACAACTGACAGCCTTTACATGTAGGAAACCTCGTGGACTGCGGCCACCAGTTGATCGACACCTGGTATCGCGAGTTCCTCGAGATTCTTAGCGTAGGGCATGGGAACATCCGCGCCCGAAACCCGCTTCACCGGAGCGTCCAGATAGTCAAACGCGCGATCCATAATTTCCATGCTGATCTCGGCCGCAACACCGCAGAAGGGATGCGACTCTTCCGCCACTACTACTCGACTAGTCTTCTTTACTGATTCCACAATCGTGTCGATGTCCAAAGGTCTGATCGTTCGCGGATCGATAACTTCGCAAGAGATACCTTGTTTCTCCAGCTGTTCCGCCGCCTTCAAAGCGACCGGCACCATTAACGATCTAGCCACAATCGTCGCGTCCGTTCCTTCCCGTTTGACGTCGGCTAGCCCCAGCGGGATCGTGAATTCAGGATCCTCTGGGACTTCGCCTTTATGGCCGTACATCCTCTCCTGCTCAATGAAGATTACAGGGTCGTCATCGCGAATCGAGGTCTTAAGTAACCCCTTCGCATCAGCGGGCGTTGAAGGCATCACCACTTTGAGCCCGGGGAAGTAAGCGAACCATGATTCCAGAGCCTGTGAGTGTTGCGAGGAGACCTGAAAAGCGGAACCTCCAGGTCCTCGAAAGACGATGGGAATCTTAAATTGCCCACCGGACATGTAGAGCATTTTTGCCGCGGAGTTGATGATTTGATCGGTCGCGAGAATTGAAAAATTAAACGTCATGAACTCGATGATTGGTCGCAAGCCGACCATCGCTGCGCCCACGCCCAACCCGGCAAACCCTAGCTCGGTAATCGGAGTGTCAACAACCCGCTTCGGGCCCAGCTCTTCGAGAAGCCCTTTGGTGACTTTGTAAGCGCCCTGGTATTCGGCGACTTCTTCGCCCATCAGAAAAACATCCTGATCACGAAGCATTTCCTCCCGGAGCGCCTGGTTAAGGGCCTCCCGCATGGTGATGACGGCCATTAAATGTTTCCTCTGATTGCTCGCCGAAAACTATTCGTTACTTACTATTTATTCCGCGGTTACGCGGAACGATCGGGCTGGCATAGACATCTGTATACAACTCCTCGGGCGCGGGCTGCGGACTGTCCTCGGCGAAACGAAGGGCGTGTTCAACTTCTTCGCGGACGCTTTTCTCCATCTCTGCGAGCGCCGCGTCATCGATGATCCCTTTCTCCTTGAGAGTCGAAGAGAATACCTTCACCGGATCGCGCTCCTGGTGCTGCTCGATCTCGGCACGCGTGCGGTAGCTCCCGGGATCAGACATCGAGTGGCCCATGAAGCGGTAAGTG
>JAIVJP010000500.1 GCA_020199975.1 Acidobacteriota bacterium | reverse complement strand
GGAGTAGCGCCTGCAACCCTCACAATCTCTTCCAGGCGACGGGCGGTTTCCAGATTTTGTGGCCTCCGTAGTCCATGGGCGATCACTGTTGATTCCAAAGCAACGACGGGTTGTCCCGCGGCCAGCGCATGATCCACTTCCGTGCTGAATTCAAACAGTTCTCTATTTGTCATCAGTTTGGTTGGGTAGAATCAAAGTCGCCGGGGGCAAGCACCCCTTCCTGACCTCGAGGCTCTTTGGCCCCGAGTGGTTCATCTACTTTGAAAGGCTCAGGAATACATACACGCTTCTATTGAAATCAGCTCGGGGTTAGGAAGGACGGCTTGCACCGGCGTGTGTGTCGGAAACTCACGCTCCAGAATCTCGCGCAGATAACCGAGCCGGGCCACGTTGTCTTTGGCAATTAGAATCGACATGGTTGAATGCATACAACTTCTCAGGGACCCTTGCAAGTCCACCGTCGTACGCGGAAGGCTGACTTTCAGAGTGACACTTGACGACCAACGCCGCTTGTCTGCACTATGGCCGTGCACTAATAACTTCGCCCTAAGAATCAACCTCTCCCTGAAAGGTATCTGGATGTATCTGCGAAAGGTCTTTTGCTACAGCGTAATCTGCTTGCTCTGTGTAGCTCTCGTTACGGCATCGCTTGCCCGCGATACGAATACGAAGCGCCAGACTCAAACGAACAACTCAGACTCGTCTCCGCGCGACGAGAAGCTTTGGAAGAAGGCGTTGGAAATTCACCGTAAGGCCATCGTGGTCGACACCCACAACGACATTCTCTCAATGATGACTGACGACAACTACGACCTGAGTGTCTCGTCTGTCGGTAAGTACCACACTGACATCGCCAGAATGCAACAGGGAGGTCTGACGGCGGAGTTCTTTTCCGTTTATATAGATCGCAGTTTCGTCCGCGACGGTGGTTCCGCTCGTCGCACGCTCGACATGATCGACTACGTCTATAGAGCAGTCGAGCGTCATCCAAACGATCTGATGATGGCTTATTCCACGGCAGACATCCGCCGCGCGAAGAAGCAGAATAAGATTGCTGCCTTGATGGGCATCGAAGGCGGGCACGCAATTGAAGATTCTTTGATGGCCCTGCGCGACTTCTACCGGCTGGGCATTCGCTACATGACGCTGACGCACAACAATACAAACAACTGGGCCGATTCCTGCTGCGACGAAGCGAAGCACAGTGGGCTTTCAGATTTTGGCAAAGAAGTCGTGCGCGAGATGAATCGCATCGGCATGCTTGTGGATATTTCGCACGTTTCGGACAAGACGCTGAGTGACGTGCTGGATGTTTCAATAGCGCCGGTTATCGCCTCCCATTCGTCGGCCCGCGCGTTGGCGGACCGAACGCGAAACATTCCCGACGATCTACTGCGGCGCATTGCTAAAAACGGCGGTGTGGTGATGGTCAATTTCTACCCAGGCTTCATCGATAGGAATGCGGCCGCGGCCTCAAAAGAAAGAGATGCCCGACTCCTGTCACAGGTGGAAGAACTGAGAGTGACGTATAAAGACGACTCTAAGCGGCTGGGAGAGGAACTAAATAAGCTGCTGGCTGCTAATCCGCTGCCGGCAACTCAGCTTTCTGTGCTGATAGACCACTTTGATCACATTGCTAAAGTTGCGGGAATTGATCATGTGGGCATTGGCTCGGACTTCGATGGCGTGCCTAGTTTGCCGGTGGGTATGGAAGATATTTCGAAACTACCTAACATTACCTACGAGCTGTTGAAACGTGGGTACAATGAAAAAGACGTCAGGAAAGTCCTGGGGGATAATTTCATGAGAGCGTTTGCCCAGGCGGAGAGCGTAGCGCAATCGTCGAGCAAGAGGCTGAGCGGGGACGGGAGTGTTAGGCGTATAAGTCTGGAGAAGGAATAAAAAAGCACGGTGACATGTTGAAATGTCACCGTGCTTAAAATTCAAGTCAGGCAATTAGAAATTATCGTCGTCCGTCTTGCCGCCTTGTCCACCCTGCTTGGAACCTTGACCCTGCTGGCCACCAGTTTGCTGGTTTTGACCACCCTGGCCACGCTGGCCCTGGCTAGGTTGCTGCTGTCCAGTGCCTTGAATGCCGCCACCCTGTCCGGATGATTCGGCGTCCTGTTGGCGGCCCTGGCCCTGCTGACCACCTCGGCCCTGCTGACCACCTTGGCCCTGCTGACCACCCTGGCCCTGCTGACCACCCTGGCCCTGCTGACCACCTTGGCC
>JAIVJP010000009.1:8733-12080 GCA_020199975.1 Acidobacteriota bacterium | reverse complement strand
CTGTTGAGGTCTCCGTCTCTTCGTCGTGCCCGTTTGTGGGAGCGTCCTGGTCGGCGCCGCCGGTGGTCTTTGGCTTTGAAGTGGGACGGCGTCGCCTCCTGCCACCTCGTCGCGTCGCGAATTCACCGCGAGAGCTATTCCCAGTAACGCGTGCTTCCGAATCTTCCAGACCAGTGTCTGCAGTCGTCTCGCTTGGGGACTCTGAATCCACCGCGTTGTCGGTCACGCTTTTGGCACGTCTCTTCGTAGGAGCTCTCTTGCTCGCGGCTCTGGTCTTTGTGCTTTTGCGCACCGCTGGCTTTCGAGATCCAGTTTTCCTCCGCGCCACGCTGACAATTCTCTCCACGGCTCGGGCTGCAAATCCTGATGCTTCAGTCTCCTCATCCGCTTCTGCCTCAAACGCCGAAGGGGTCCTCAACTGTTCGGGCTCCTCGTCGTCACTTATGCGTTGAAAAGTGCCACCAGGAAGTGTCTGTCCGTCAACACTGTCAACAAAGCTCTTCACATGCGCAGCAATCGTTTCTGGCGCGCGCATCATTTGCCCCTGGTCGCTGGTGTCCTCTCCATCATCGATTCGTTGGAACGAAGGATTTTGATAACCGCCTGACGGAAGAACCGAGCCCACTTCCGGGTTACGATAATCATCCTCGAAATTGAACTCGACGGCGTGGATCTGATTGAATATCCGCTCCTGCAACCGTGCATCTTTAAACATCTCGCCGTTTACAGCGGCATTCTCCTCTTCGTCGACAATTCTCTGGATCGAAGGGTCAGTCTCGACAAACGGTGTGATGATCGCTTCCTCTTCAACGTCAGCAGCGCTTGTGGCCGCCATCTCGACGGGAGCTTCCTGACCATCTCTCCCACGTCCGCGACGGCGGCCGCGCCGACTACGCCGTCGACCAATGTCTGCAGTTTCGGCGGGTTGCTCTGTAGCAACTGGGGCCACCTCACCAAGTACAGCCTCTACTTCAGCCTCGCGAAGTGGCTCAGCACGCTCATGTGTGGCTTCGATGTGATGTTCGCGCTCCACGCGACCGAGGGCGATTTGTTCAGCGGCGGCGCGCCCTGCGTCGGCTTCGCCTTTCTTCGCCTTGTCGATGACAATACGTTCAAACTCTTCCTCTTCGTCAAAGAAGTCAGAGACATAAAGGAAAGCGTCCCGTTCCAAACCGACATTCACAAAGGCCGATTGCATGCCCGGCAGCACGCGCATCACGCGTCCTTTGTAGATATTGCCGACAATGCCCTGATTGTCTTCACCACGCTCAATGTAAAACTCGGTAACCTGATCATCCTCGATGATCGCGATCTTCTTTTCGCGTCCGTTGACGCTTACGATTAATTCTTTTGCCATGTTGTAACTTGTGTCTCCTGGAATGCAGGCCGCAAAGACTCAATGCTTATTTGCTCTTGTGGAAGAGTAGGCGGATGACTTCAGCTCCCGATGCCACACCGTCTACTGGTTCCGGTGCCGAGCATTCTTTCGAAAATGTGAGTTGCGCGAAACAAGCGCGCCATTTTCTCAAAGAGCGAGGCGCGTGCTTTACGCGAGATTAGTGAGACGGTTAAACGTCCCACTGCGTTTTGTTCAGTGGAAATTGTTGGCCGCGGCTTAGACGAGTCGGGAAATAGATTGCCAACCAGCCGTGTGTGAGTTGTTTGCAGGTTGCGCTCGCGAGCGTCCCAAAGTGGACTTACCCCGTCGAGAGCGCGACGGTCATTTGAACAGTTCAACAGAAACCCTGACTGCGGTTCACGCTTCGAACGCGCCAACTTTGCCATCGGGAGCACATCCTCAACCAAGTTGAGGGAGCCGTAGAGAAAACTTGCTCTAATGTGCTCGAACCTATTCTGGCTTGTTTAGCCTTCCCCCCGGGAAGTTGGGAATGTTGTCCCATCGCCCGCATGTCTAAGCCCATTGGGCGTCGCGAGCCGCTTCAATAAAGTTAACGGCGAGTCGTCATCCCGTACGACAAAACTGTATGACAAAAAATTCGTCTCGCCTGGTCGGGCGCACGGAAGACTCTCTTACTTGGCTTTTCGTGCTTCGAAAATATAAGCTGCATTTGGAGCGCCAAATGAAAGCGTCCGGCAGGCTAGCTAGGCTGGAGTATAACCGAAGGGGCGTGAAACGCGAAACACAAGCTGTTTACGACGAGAATGGGTCGAGGACACATAGAAGTCGACCGCCCACGCCTCGCCCGCGGGTCCAGTTGAATACCCCTGGCTGTTAGTTCCTGAAGCCCGCCAACCGTGCAAGATCTCTTTCTGAATAGGCGGCTGAGTTCTGAGATTGTGTAGGACCTTTTGCTCACTAACTGAATCTGTCTCTCTTCCTGATCACAGACTAAAGTCTGGGCTGCTACCATGCTAATTAACGAACCTTCTAAGCTGAACGCTGATCGCGAAACCGATGGCGATGAAAGTCGCGATGAGCGAGGCGAGGCCGGCGCTCATCAGGGGCAATGGGACGCCGATGACGGGCAAAAGCCCGAGTTCCATACCGATGTTTATGAATACCTGAAACATCAACCCACCGACAATTGCCATAATGACTAGCATCCCGGGACGGTCTGGTGCCCGTCGCGCCCCCGTGACCAACCTCGAAAGTAGGAGTGCGTAAGCGAGCATCACCAAAATGCAGCCGACAAACCCCGCGTTACCAGCCGTCACGGCAAAAATGAAGTCGGTATGGGGTTCCGGCAAAAACTTTAAACTGCTTTGAGAGTGTTCCGAAGTGATTTCCGCGCCGAGCAGTCCGCCTTCGCCAACGGTCAGGATCGACTGCCAGGTGCTATAGCCAAAGCCGCGTCGATCTGCTTTTTCGGGATCGAGGATGACGTTGATACGCTCCTGTTGATAAGGCTTTACAAGATTTGTCTTTATTCCCACCCAGTAGGCAACTGGCAGCATTACCATGGCCAGAATTATTCCGCCGATAACTAGCCGCAGCCGGATGGCCGAGAGGAAAAGCACTACTAACAAGATAGGCAGGTAAGTAAGCACCGAGCCAACGTCGGGCTCCAACAGGATCAGACCGCAGGGCAAGGCCAGGATGAGACCCCCGACCACCATCTCGTGGATCCTGAGTGACTGCGTGCGATGTTTGCCGAAATACCAGGCCAACATCATGGCGGTCGTTACTTTGACAAACTCCGATGGTTGAAACTGACCAACGCCGGGAACTTTGATCCAGGCACGTTGGCCATTGATCTTCAGACCGATACCAGGAATCAAGACCAGCGCCAGAAGTATCAGGCCAAAAACGTAAAAGGCAGGCGCGATGTTGAGCAGCCTCCGATAATCGGTGACTGCCACCAGAATCATCGCCACCAGTGCAATGC
>JAIVJP010000009.1:0-8666 GCA_020199975.1 Acidobacteriota bacterium | reverse complement strand
ATCGCCACCAGTGCAATGCCGAGTCCGATGAGCTGTTTAACCCAGTAAGCCTCTTGCGGCTGCGCAGAGCGAATTTGGACGGTGCCAAAAGCTACAATGCCAATCGCCAGTATTGCCAAGAACCAGTCGAAGTCTCTGAGTGATTTTTTTTCTAGAAGTGCAGACATCACGGTCTATTCCGATTGCCGATTGCCAATTGCCGATTGGTGTGAACATGGTTCCTAGTTTTATCGATTATGCGCGCTCTATAATCTGGCCAGCGTGAAATCTGGGTCAGCGCAATCGGCAATCGGCAATTGGCAATTGGCAATAACATTCACTGTCCCACAACTGTTTGAGTGTCTTGCGGTTTCTGTGGAGCCTTCCGTGTCGGCTTTGCGGACTTAGCTACAGGGACCGCGCCAGGGGGTTCCTCATGTCGAGTCTTGCGATAGTAAACATCGTAGATTCTCCGCACGGCAGGTGCAGCGTGATGACCTCCAAAACCGGAATTCTCGATCAGGGCAATCACCGAAATTTCCGGCTTGAAGGCGGGAGCATACGAAACAAACCAGGAATGGTCTTTGTTCTTACCAACATCCTTCCCGAGACCCACTACCTGCGCGGTGCCGGTTTTGCCAGCGATGTCAAAACCAGCCATGCGAATACCCGCGCCTGTGCCTCCGTTATTGACCACGCCCCACATGCTTTCCACTACCGTCTGGCTAACCTCCTCGGGGATGGAGACTGTTTTGGGATTGGGGCGGTATGAATCGAGCGGCTGAAATCCCCGAGCCTGACGGTAATCTGGTGTACCCGGCTCGCCCACGGGCCTCAGCTCTTTTAGAAAATGTGGTACATAAAGTTTGCCACGAAGACCTACTCCGGCCACTGTGCGCAGGATAGTAAGCGGCGTCATCTCCTCGTAAACCTGACCAAACGATGCAAAGACCGTGTCGATTTCTTTCCATCTCTGATTGCGGCGATCAAAGATCGCCTTAAACTCCGCCGGCGTACGGCTGCTAACTTCGTTGGGTACATCGATTCCAGTTCGTTTGTTCAGATCAAACTGGTCGACCATGGCCATGATGCCTTCGAGACCCATCTTTAGTCCGAGACGGTAGAAGTAGCCGTCGCAGGATCTGGTGATCGCCGCTATCACATCCGGGGTGCCGTGATTGCCCATGCAGCGTGTGAACTTGTTTCCGATCGTAATGCCGCCACCGCAGACGAGGTTTGAGTGGTCAAGTGTGATTGCGCCCTGCTGCAAACCCGCGATGGCCATGGGAATCTTCCAGGTCGAGCCGGGAGGATAGCGGCTCTGTACTGCCCGGTTGATCAGCGGTTTGTCGGGATCATTGAGCAGCGCCACATACTCAGCCCGGCCTTCTTTGGTACCAATGCGCTGTGAGAAAAGGTTGGGATCGAAGGTGGGCGCGGAGGCGAGCGCCAGAATTTCACCATTGTTTGGATCCATGGCGACAATGACGCCGCGTTTTGTTGCTGAATTACGCAGTTGCTCCTCGGCGGCCAGTTGTAGATCGAGGTCAATGGTCGTAATCAGATCCTGGCCTGGTTGCGGCAGCACTATCTCAATTTCATCCTGGATCCTGCCGCGGCTGTCCACGACAACCTTTCGATAGCCATCACGTCCGCGCAAGAAGTCGTCATAACTCTGTTCGAGACCGCTCTGACCTATTACGTCTCCTGGCTTCAAGCCCTTGTCTCTGTATGCCGGTTGTTTCAACTGTTCGGGACTGATCTCACCAACATAGCCAAGCACATGAGCCAGCAGACCGTTTGGCGGGTAGCGCCGTTGAGGTTGTTGCTCGACGCGAAGTTCGGGAAATTCCAGTTCGCGCGCTTCTACCCAGGCAATCTCCCCTGGATTGGCATCCTGTTTCACCGGGATGGATTCGAAAGCGGGGAGGGATTTTATTTCTTCAAAACGATCACGCAGGACGTCGGCATCCAGGCCGAGACCCTCCGATAGGGGTTGCACCACCGAGTTTAATTCCTTACCTCTTACGTCTTCGCGAGAGAGGATCACGTTATAAATAGGACGGGAATCGACGAGTGGGTGTCCATTGCGATCGAAAATAATGCCGCGCGGAGCCGCTATAGGCAACAACCTGATTCGTTGGTTCTGGGCAATCTCCGCATAGTGACGACCGCGAACCACCTGCAGGAAATAAAGTCTCACGCCCAGCACGCTTAGCAGCAGCGCTGCCACGATCTGCACAGCCATCAGTCTGAGGCGAAGATTTTGGGATGTGTCTACAAACTTCATTTGTAAAAATCAGACAGACAATGCGATGACGGAATTCGCTGGTTCGCCGTCTTACCGCCTTTTTAACGAACTCGCGCCCCGGCGCGCGACTCGGCGCCGCGAAGCAAACTGACGACGCAGGCTCACCTGTTCGGAAACGACCGAATCGAGCATGTAGAGTGCGAAAGTTCCCACCGTAGTCGTTCCAATGAGGCTATAGGAGATGGTCTGCACGAAGGGAGCAGATGGAGGATTTCCTAACGACCGCTGCCAAAAAAAATATATAGCGCCGTCCATGAGCGTCGCCGCAGCTAGGACCGGAATTCTCAACAGTGCGTTTTCAAGGTTGATGCGGGTGGCGGCGAAGTAGATCAAATACGCGGTCAGGGTTTTTGAAAACCCTCCCGCGCCCAGAAGACCGCCGCTGGGAGCGTCAATCGCGAGACCGGCAACCGTGCCAACTATTAAGGCTTGCCACGCCTCGCGCTGCAATGCGATATAAACAACGACAATCAGGGGGAAGTCAATATAGGAGAGTGGAGACCAGGCCTCTCGTAGCGAGAGCTGCAGGATGATGGCGATCCCGAGAACCGCGGCAATCTTAAACTGAGGCATTACGTAGGAGTGATGAGTGATGGGTGAAAAGTGATAAGCAAGATGGAACGATGATGATTTCATCTCATCACTTATCGCGCGCCACTTTTGTTTTGTCTACATTCGGCAGCGTCTGTTCGGGTGCAGGCCGCTGCGGCGGACGATACAGCAGCACAGCCACCTCTGCTAATTGATCCAGCCGCGCGCTCGGCTTTATATAGATTTGATGTGGTTGAGTGGCAGTGCCCGGTTTCACCTCAACGACCTCTCCCACGTTTAGTCCGGGCGGATAAATTCCGTCCTGACCGGTCGTGATGATGTAGTCGCCAGTTGAGACCTTTTGGAGTCCTGAGACATAGCGCATCTCGACAAGACCTGAGTTACCGAGACCTCTAACAGATCCTAGGGCTCCTGATTCGCCAAGCTTTCCGATGATCGCCCCGGCTGCTGCTTTTTCGTCAGTAATCAGCATCACCTGCGCGGTCCACGGACTAACCGCAATCACCCGGCCGACAATTCCGCCCGGGGTAACGACCGGCATATTGAGGGCGATACCTGAGGAACTGCCGCAGCTGATCGTGACAGTGTTGAACCACACTGAGCCATCGCGAGCGATAACTCGCGCAGCAACCTGGTCGTAGCCCGTCTTTTCTTTGAGGTTGAGCAGCTCCCTTAAACGCCCGTTTTCGGCTACTGCTTCTTGTGCTTTTCGAAGCTCTAATTCAGTAACCGCGAGTTGCCGAGTGAGACGCTCATTCTCCGAAGCCGTACTACTAAAATTACCAAGTTGCCTGAAAAAACCGCCTATCGTGCCGCTCACCCAGGAAGTTGCTTTCTGCACAGGCGACGCGAGGGCCTGAATTCCGCCTTTGAACACGTTTTGCTGGGTGAAGTTTTCCTGGGCGTCAATGGCCATCACAATCAGATTCGCAAAAAGCAGCATAACGAGCCAAATAGGGGCGCGCTGACGAATCTCTTTTTGGGTACGACTGCTCGCCATATTCGTAAATCGTAACTCGTGAATAGTAATTCGTAAAATGGCCAACTGGTGCTTAAATCGTAACTTGTTTTTCCTATTTACGATTTACCATTTACGATTTACGCATACTTCACATTCCGCTGGTCATAGTGTTTTCCCACTTAACTCTCTTCAAGAGGTCAAAATCAGAGAGCATCTTGCCTGTCCCTAGCACCACTGAAGCCAGTGGATCGTCGGCGATCGAGACGGGAAGACCGGTTTCGATCGATAGACGTTTATCGAGGTTCTTGAGGAGAGCACCGCCACCAGTCAGCACAATGCCACGCTCGACGATGTCAGCGGAAAGCTCCGGCGGTGTACGCTCGAGCGCTACGCGAACCGCATTAATAATTGTCGACACGGAATCTGCTAAAGCCTCGCGCACCTCTTCGTCAGTCATCGTGATCGTTTTTGGAATGCCTTCAATTAGATTTCGACCGCGCACCTCATACGAGAGCGGTTCATCAAGTGGGTACGCCGAGCCAAGCTCGATCTTGATGGCTTCCGCAGTTCTCTCCCCAATCAGGAGGTTATACTTCCGTTTGATATAGGAGATGATTGCCTCGTCCATCTCATTACCAGCAACTCGTACGGCCCTGGAATAGACGATACCGCTCAAGCTGATCACGGCGATGTCGGTAGTTCCTCCGCCGATGTCGACAACCATGTTGCCGTGTGGTTCGGTTATCGGCAGACCGGCACCGATCGCGGCCGCCATCGCTTCTTCCACGAGATAAACTTCAGAGGCTTTGGCCCGATACGCGGAGTCTTCGACGGCGCGTCGTTCGACCTGCGTGATCTCGGAAGGAATACCGATTACCACCCGCGGGCTGACCCAGGTTTTTCCATTGTGGGCTTTGCGTATGAAGTGTTGCAGCATCTTCTCGGTCACTTCAAAGTTGGCGATAACGCCGTCTTTCATGGGCCGGATAGCAACGATATTACCGGGAGTTCGCCCAAGCATGTCCTTCGCGTCACGGCCTACGGCTTCCACCTGATTGGTGACTTTGTTAATAGCAACTATTGAAGGTTCGGAAACAACGATGCCTCGGCCCTTCGCGTAGACCAAGGTGTTGGCCGTGCCCAGATCGATTGCGAGGTCGCTGGAGAACAGACTAAAAATAGATTTGAAGGCCATCTAAATTGGTCACTTCCCGTTTGCGTAGAATGAGAACTTCCGGTGGGTGGGCGGTCGCGGTGGCAAATACTTGTGCTCACTAAGAAGACGGCGGATGGCAAGATTCTCCACCAACTCACAAATTCAGATTTTGCATTCGCCTCTAGGACAGACCAGCCAGGTCCGAACGTCATAAGATACACCTGATTCTAACTTTTGTGCTATCAAAGAAATCGGTTTTTCGGATTAGTCTTCGGGAGCTCGCCCGTTTTAGGTAAACCGGCCACGGCAGAATTTGCGGGATTCGACGACCCTCCTCGGTAGTCTAAGGCCGAGCCCGAGATAAATGATCGGAGTGCTTCAATATTCGGCCTATTGTCCTCGGGTTTGTCGTACGGCGTCTCGAGGATGAAAGCCGAGTGGGAGAGTTTCGGGTGACGCGCCACCCGCCTCAGCCCGTCCCTCCCGATGTGACCCTGTCCGATGTGCCAATGGCGATCCACACGCGAGTGGTATTCAGCCCTCGAATCGTTGAAATGGATTGCCCGCACTTTCTTCGTCCCCACCTCGCGATCAAGTGCCTGGATCGTTGCTTCGAGTCCCTCTTCCGTGCGGATATCGTAACCGGCGGTGAACGCGTGAGCCGTATCGAAGCAAACACCAAGGGGCAAGCCGGGACAGGCCTGCATGATTTCTCGCAAGTGCTCAAACCGATGGCCAATGCACTCACCCTGCCCGGCAGTGTTTTCCAGGAGAATCCGAATCGAACCCAAATCGAGTCCGTCGGCTGCGCGCTTCAAACTCTCTGCACACGCGTCGATCCCATCAGCCTCACACGCGCCGCGCGCGCTGCCCGGATGAACTACGAGGTAGTCTGCGCGGAGAAGAATCCCGCGCTCCAGCTCTTCTCGAAAGGAGGCGCGAGACTTTTGCAGCATCCCCTCATCCGCAGCAGCAAGGTTGATTAGATAGTTAGCGTGGATGGCTACCGGCGAGATCTTTGTCTTGCGGCGAACGCGCTTGAACAGCTCGACTTCTTCATCGCTTAGTGGTTTAGCTTTCCACCCTCGCGGATTACGCGAGAAAATCTGCACCGCCTGACAGTCAAGCTCGTTGGATCGAAGCAGGGCATTGTGCAGCCCTCCGGAGATCGGGGCATGGAATCCAATGCGTGGTCGCTTGCCTCTTCGCTCAATCTCCGCGCTCTGTCCCCTGGTGACTCGCTCGTGTTTCACTTCTGTACTTCTTCCATCATGCGCAGCACATTCCCGCCGAGAATCTTTTCGACCTCGGATTCGGTATAACCGCGCCGCAACAGCTCGCGAGTGAGATTCGGTAGATCTTCGACTGTTGCCAAGTCGCTGAGGGTCGATTGCACCCCATCAAAATCCGACCCGACACCCACGTAATCTATGCCGACCAGTTTTACGACGTGGTCAATATGGTCAACTAAACGCGAGACACTCGTACGCGGCAAACGCTTCGCATACTCCTTCCTTCTCACCCGATCTCGCGCTATCTTTTTGTGAGCAATCGAGCCTGACTCCTCTTCAGCGGCTTTTTGTACTAGCGAGGCAATCTCTGCATCGACCTTTTTCTTCTTGTCATCCCATCCTGGTTCGAGAAACGCAGGGTAGAAAAGGACGCAAACAACGCCACCGCCTTTCGCGATAGTCCGGATCATATCGTCATCCAGGTTGCGCGGTACGTTGGCAATCGCGCGGCAGCCGGAGTGCGAGGCAATTATCGGTTTTGAGGAGGTGTTGATTATGTCCCAAAACGTCTTATCTGAGACGTGGGAAACGTCGACAATCATTCCCAGTCGATTCATCTCACGGATGACACTCTTGCCAAAGTCACTGAGGCCTCGTGTCTGCCCCACTTCGTCGTTCGAAGAGCCTGCCCAGCTTGTGCTCACGCTCCAGGCCGGCGACATGTAACGAACACCCATCTCGTAATAACGCTGAACATTTTCAAGTCGCTCGTCTATGGCGTAACCACCCTCGAGTCCCATAAGTGCGGCCAGTTTTCCCTCCGCAGCGATCCGCCGAATATCCGCGGACGTTGTCGCCAGGTCCCACGTTTCCGGATACCGGTCCGGGAGGGCCCGCACCACGGCAATCTGATCGTCCGCGCGTTTCATCGCGCCGGCACCACCCCTGCCAAACAATTCCGGCTCCACCCAGATAGAAAAGAACTGAGCGTCTAAGCCACCGTCCCTCGCGCGCACATTATCGAAGTGGCCATCGGGCAACCGCCGGGAAATGTCGAGTCGTTCGTCAAGCAAACGCTGAGTGGTATCGGCATGCATATCGATCGCAATTGCGCGCCGATGGATAACCAGCGGATCGTTCGTTTGACTGGTTTCTTTTCGATCGTCAACGGCTGTCGTTTCAGTTTTTTGCGTCATACGGCAGTTTGTAGAGATGCCCAGCAGCAGGCTGACGATTAGGATCAGATCGCGTAGCTCGTATTTCAACCAGTGCACCGGAAAGGAGCCACGATTAGAAGTATTTGCTATTTTAGAGTGCATCTGAGAGTGCATCTGAATGGTACGTTGGCCAACTCTTTCTAAGCAAGTGAGCCTTGCAAAGCAGAACAAATGTACTGTATTGTGCCCTGTCATATCACCCTGCAAGCTCTAGCTAGGAATGACCAGAACTATCTTGCAGAATGTGTTTCCGCGAAACCTTTCTGCTCCCAGGTTGAAGGCAGGACCCTCGCCCAGGGTTCCTCCAACTGATTTCCTGAAGGAGTAACACCATGTTTTCGAAAGATGGCAAAGCGAAAGACATAGCGAGTCCGCGCATTTGCGATGTCGTTTGGCACGACGGAGAGTTTATCAAGTGGAATGACGCGCGGGTGCACGTTATGTCTCACGTTCTGCACTATGGTTCAAGCATTTTTGAAGGCATTCGGTGTTATGCAACCAAACGTGGGCCTGCTGTCTTTCGTTTGAAGGAACACATGCAGCGGTTCTTAAACTCGGCAAAGATATACCGCATGGATCCCTCATGGACATCGGATCAATTGTGCGACGCTTCGGTGGACCTGGTTCGCCGCAGCGGTTTGGAGCAGTGCTACATTCGTCCCATCCTCTTCCGCAGTCTTGATGAAGAACGTCCCGCCTTCGGCGTTAATCCGTTTCCCAACCCGCTGGCCTGCTATATCGGAGCCTGGGATTGGGGAAAGTATCTGGGTGATGATGCCATCGAAAAAGGCATTGACGTCTGCGTCTCGACCTGGAATCGGCTGACGCCAAACTCGATGCCGGCGATGGCCAAGAGCGGCGCCAACTACATGAACTCCCAGCTGATCAAGATGGAGGCTCTGCTCAACGGCTTTGCGGAAGGTATTGCGCTGGACGACCGCGGTTATGTGTCCGAAGGCTCCGGCGAGAACATCTTCTTGGTAAGTGGTGACGTCGTACTTACGCCTCCCCTTTCTTCCTCCATACTGGCGGGAATCACTCGTGATAGTGTGATTCGAATCTGTCAGAGACTGGGGATTACCATCAAGGAACGAAGCATTCAACGCGCGGCTCTTTATGTTGCGGACGAGCTGTTCTTCTCCGGAACGGCAGCGGAGATTACCCCGATTCGTTCGGTTGATCGGATTACGGTGGGCGCCGGCGGGCGGGGAGAAGTTACGGCGCGCATTCAAGAAGCATTCTTTGAAATCACTAAGGG
>JAIVJP010000215.1 GCA_020199975.1 Acidobacteriota bacterium | reverse complement strand
CATGTTCTCAGTACTCAGAAGAATAATTCCGACATTAATCCCAATTACATCCGTATCGACCCAGCCGGTGTTCGGATTAAACGCATCGACGAAACCATATCGACCGTACACTTGATCGCCAAACTTGTGACGCATGAATTTCAAGGCTGCCAGCGTCAACTCAGGCGTGAACATCAGCGAACCACCCGGTGCTGATGGCACCACCGTTCCGTCAATCGCCGGATCTCGCGGCGGTCCACCCCACGCTAGATACCCCTTCGCACTATCCGACGCAGTTATGCCCCATGTGTTTGGTCCATATCCGGGAAACTCCCCGGACAGGTCGATACAGAATTCTCGATGGGCGAGTGTCGCAGCGATAGAGTTTTCAAAGTAGTCGATCCGATCACCTTTGACTTCTCTCCGGTTGC
The DNA here is from genome assembly GCA_020199975.1 of Acidobacteriota bacterium. GTDB lineage: Bacteria > Acidobacteriota > Blastocatellia > Pyrinomonadales > Pyrinomonadaceae > PSRF01. The sequence goes on along the minus strand of JAIVJP010000215.1, from coordinate 3,770 downwards.
GAAAGTCGACCCATGCGTGCGAGTACTGGTGCATGAAGAGCGGTACGCCGATCGTGGTGAAATAGGCATAAGTTTCATATCGGTAGCGATCACGCCAGAGAGCGTACCAGGAGGCCGGTGAGATTGAGTGGGTATCGGATCCGATTGCCAGCAGATAAAGAATCGCGTCCTCACTGTAAGTGTCCCACCGGGGTCGCAAGAATCCCGTCTCGGGCTTCCAGCCGTGAGAGAGAAGCAACGGATGACCGTTGAGCATCCAGCGAAAATCAATGCGCTCGTAAATCCTGGTAGCGAGGCGAACGATCTCGGCGTCCTCTCGGTAGTATTGCCGCGTCGTTAAAACCCCAGCTAACAACAAGGCAGTGTCGATCGAAGAGACTTCGCTCTGCCAACGCCTCTGGCCCGTCTTCGCGTCCAGCCAGTGATAGAACCAGCCGTTTTTGTGAAAGGCTCTAGTAGCAAAGAATCGCAGTGTATTGCGCACACGTTCTTTCGCATGTTCCCTCCCAATCCATCTCCTCTCAGCGGCAATGCAGAGCGCGGTCAACCCGAATCCCGTGGCTGCAATACTCGCCACGTTTAAATGATCTTCATCGAGAGCGGACCCATCCATCCGGGCCCGGTCAGGCACGAGCCCCGTTTGCAGATCCCCCTGTTCCCAGAAGTAATCAAAGGAGCGACGCTCGAGATCTTCAAGGAAGAGTTCGTCCTGGCTGGAAACGGTCGAACTCGTTTGCCGAGCCGAAATCGAGACGGCAACAGCGACGTTCGTTTGACAGCCGAGGAAACAGAAGAGTAGGAAGAACGGAACCACCCGTGAGCGAAATGGCTGTCTGTGAGTTTTGCCTTGTGCTCTATGCAGCAAGTCTCGATGGCGGCCGGAATGCATCCAAAGTCTCAATTCCTTACAGTCTCTATTTTCGTGCGGCTTCGTGTGAATACGTGGATCGAGTCTTTGCCCGCGGAAAACGATCCACGAAATCACACGAAATATCACGAAATTCAAATCGCTTTTCTATTCATGAAACCAGCGGGTATTGATGCAGTTTTGGATGCGAGAGGCGTTGCCACTCAACTACAGAACCGAAAAGCGGTAGCGACCGGGTTGTAGCGATACATTCAAGTCGGAAGAAAACCAGATCTTAACGTGGTTGACGGTCGCGCAACTGAACCCGGTCGCTACCGCTCCTCGGTTCTGTAATTGACTCGTATTTCCCAAACTCGTTCAAACTGCACCGGTACCAACCAGCGGACTGCTTCCTACACTACATACTTCTGAGACGGACTAGGTATTAAGAACTTACCTTTCAACTACCTGGAAAGTTGACTCGATCAGGTCCTGTGAGTTTGGCCCAACCATGACCTTGAAATCCCCGGGCTCGACAACAAAACGCATCTTGCGGTTGTAGAAACCAAGTTGCTCAGGGTTGAGCGCAAACTTCACCCGACGCTTCATGCCGGGCTCAAGCCTGACTCGCTCGAAACCTTTGAGTTCCTTAACGGGCCGCGTCATGCTGGCTACAACGTGATTGTAATACAACGGGATCTGGCCCACCGCACGCGGAAAGGTTACGGGTAGTTTTCCTCCCGGATTCACATCTCCAAAGAGCACATCTGCAATCGCGTTGCCCGCCTGCGTGCCGGCGAACCACGTCTCCAGAATCGCGGGCGTGTTTTCCGCGATCCAGTTGATAGTCAGCGGGCGTCCGTTCATGAGCACCACTATAGTTGGCTTACCGGTAGCCTGCACCACTTTCACTAGATCCAACTGGCCGCCCGGCAGATCAAGCGAACTGCGCGACGCCGCTTCGCCACTCATCTCGGCTGATTCACCCACGGCGAGGATGACTACATCCGATTCGCTCGCGGCCCGAACAGCGTCCTCAAAACCGTCCGCTGTCTCGCAACCAATCTCGCAGCCTTTAGCGTAATTGATTTTTGCTTGTGGCAATTTCGACTTGAGGCCCTGAAGCAGTGTGATTGCATCTTCGGCTCTGCCGTCACCGGTCCAGGAACCGATCATGTCTTTCTGGCTATCTGCGAGTGGACCAATCAAAGCGACGGACTTGACACTCTTAGCTAACGGCAACACGTCCTTTTCGTTTTTCAACAGCACTATCGAACGCGCAGCAACTTCTCGTGCAGCCGCGACATTCGCGGGACTGAGAATGACGGCGCGTTCCCGCGCTTCGTCCGCGTAAGGCTTATCGAACAGCCCCAGGCGGAACTTGATACGCAGTATGCGGCGGACGGCCTCGTCAATAGTCTGCGGGGTGAGCCTTCGCTGTTTCAGCAGTCCGGCCCCATGCTGGTTATACAGGCGGCTGACCATTTCCATGTCCACGTTCGAGCTCAGCGCCTCTTGTGCAGCTTCAGCTCCATCTGCCGCCACACCGTGATTGATGAGCTCTTTGATGGATTCGTAATCGCTCACCACAAAGCCGTCAAACTTCCACTCGCCGCGCAGGACGTCAGTGAGTGTGAACGGGTTTGCCGAAGTGGGTACGCCGTTCAGACTATTGAAGGCGCTCATGAACGTCCCCACTCCAGCATCGACTGCTGCTTTGAAAGGAGGGAAATAAACTTGGCGCAGGTTTCTTTCTGAGACATCGGTGGTGTTGTAGTCGCGACCGGCCTCCGCCGCGCCATAAGCCACCCAGTGCTTTGCGCACGCGACTACCTTGTCATTAGCACTGTAGTCCGTTCCTTGAAACCCTTCGACGCGGGCGCGGGCCATCACTGAACCGAGATAGGGATCTTCCCCGGAACCTTCAGCAATGCGACCCCAGCGTGCGTCTCGCGCGATATCGACCATCGGAGCGAATGTCCAATGCACGCCGGCGGCCCGTGATTCCGCCGCGGCAATGCTCGCGGCCCGTTTTACCGCGGCTGGATCCCAGCTCGCCGTTTCGCCGAGCGGTATGGGAAAGACCGTGCGGTAGCCATGAATTACGTCGAAACCGAAGATCATAGGTATCTTTAGACGCGATTGTTCGACGGCGATCCGCTGAAGGTCGTTCGTGTTTTTCACGCCGCGCACATTTAGCGTCGAGCCCAACAAACCTTTGCGTACCAATTCAGGCTGGTCATCCTTAAAACGACCGTCGGCGTGGCCGTCGAGCTGTTGCAGTTGCCCGAGTTTCTCCGCGAGTGTCATGCGCGCCAGCAGCGCAGTGATTCGAGCCTCAACGTCTGGCTGCCGCTGCGAGTGGGAGACAGGTGCGGGAGCCAGCAAGAAGGTGTGAACAAGTAAAAGGATTAGTAAAAGCCTGATTCGTTTGTTTGTTTTCATTGGAGTCCTTAGTTCACTACTCCCACCGTTTCTTGGTCGTTACATCTTTTGGATGTCGGGTGTTTAGTTCGATGTATCTTCAACAAATTGAATTCAAAACGCTTCTTAGTTCGACGCGTAGCGTCGGTGTGAGTTTAGCCCGGTCTTTCAAGGCCGGGAAAGCAAAGCTGCCAAAATAACCCGTCGCGTCAGCGACGACGGACCGATCATTCAACCGTCGCTAACGCCACGAGGTGTTAGGAGGTCTGAACCCGGCCTTAAAAGACCGGGCTAAGCTCAAATGGTCGCTACGCGACCGGAACGGCAGGATGAAATTCGCAATTGGGGAACGGTTCAGTTGTAATATACTGGCGCGCCCGCCATTAACTTTTTCGATTGGCAGAAGTCATGTTCTTCTGGGCGATAATATACCAGTCCCAATCTGGACCTATCTGCGCGGCTGGTCTGTTGCTTGCCACACTATTCTCCTATGCGCCGA
>JAIVJP010000214.1 GCA_020199975.1 Acidobacteriota bacterium | reverse complement strand
GAGAGGGAGGAGGAAACGTGTTGCATGGTCTGGTGGCCATTTGCCACGACGCTCGAAAGAGTTGATACATCGGAAGCTACTGACCTACACACTTACGCGCCTCCTCTCTACTCGACGGATCGTGCGATTGCTACGTTGGGAAACGGGTGTGATCGGACTTACAACAAAGCAGGGAAGCAGTCTTGACTTTGAATCGATAGGGAGGGACTAGCCGTGACGCGACTTCGAATTTTGGCCTTATGTGTATTGACAGCATTCTTGTTTTCAACCGCGAGTCTTTCTGCTCCTAACGCAGCCATCACGGCTCCTCAACATGGATTTAGCGTCAATGAGTATGAGAAGTTTCACGATCTGCTTCACCCTTTGGAACATGACGCACTTCCGAAGAAGGACTACCGGCGCATCAGGTCCCAGGCGAACCTGCTAGTGAAGCGCGGGAATGCGATTGTTAAGCTCGGGGTGCCCAGTGGTACAAGTGAGGACAGGAAAGAAGAGTTTGCGAAAGAGCTGAACACTTTTCGCAAGGCGCTAGCTAAGTTCAAGGCCGACGCCAGAACCGGTACAGACAACCAACTTAAAGCGTCTTACAGCGCCGTTCACGATAAGTTCGAGATGCTTGCCGCGATGCTGCCTAGACAATCTTGAATTAGCCGCAACCAGCTTTCTGGCTGTGCCGTCTCATGTGCGAAAGGTCTCTGAGACCGGTGAAAACTCGCGCGTCGACGCTAACGAACCACAAACAAAGCGTCATGCCGGCCCTATTGCTCACTTCTCATCCAATTTCCTGCCGGCGTTTAAGTTATCAAAATTCAAGATCGCATTGAACACCTGGAAATAGCTACCCTTGGTCTGGCCGCGCCACATGGGATTATTTGAGAACAGTACGATATGTCCCTGCCCGGCAGGCACATCGACAATCATCGGATGCTGCGCAATCTCGTCACCGCCATCCAACAATCCTGAGACAAACAAGTCCTTGTTGTCCGCGTAACGAAAGACGACACGCGGGCGCATCGCCGGGGGAATAACATCAATCCCATTGCGCCGTTGCTCGTCGGTCAAAGGCATCGCCTCCCACACTTCCGCGGTTGGCAGCTCCGGTGCTTCGACCTGAGGTCTGCCCTGCACAGTGTCGGGATCATCAGGCGTACCCCGCCCCGTCATTCGTGCGTCCCGACGCGGCCGCCCGCCTCTGCCGCCAGCAAAATTGCTCAGATTGAATATGGGTCCATTGAAGCAATAGATCGGGAGCGTATCGCCGTAGCCGTACGCTATCGGACTGCTCGTATCGACAACCTTCGAGCGCAATATGACACCGATCGCTTTTAGTCGCTGAGCTCGAGCAATAGAGACCCCAGGTGTAAAGCCGGCGCTAACTGCGAGATCGGCAGTATCCATCACGCCGATAAAGAGTCCACCATCATGCGTAAACTTCTGCAGGTTCATCAGACCGGAGTAACCCAGGCCCGGGCGCATATCATCGGTCGAGTCGATCTTTCCTAGGTTGGGAGTCAAAGCAGTGGTTTTCCAGGGAATGGGATTGCCCCATATCGGCATGCCGCTGATGATGGCGCCTGCACCACGTCCTACAGGACCAAAAATTATTACGTCATACTTGCTTCTCAACTCTGCATCTTTGGCCACATCCTGCGTGCTGATATAAGCGTAGGGAACTCCCAACCGATCCAAAGCTAAGCGCCACCAGCCTTCGTCCTGGGTGCTGAGCCACGTATGGAGCACCGCAACGCGCGGCGTCTTCACGGCGTGCGTCTTGACTGACGGAGATGTATCGACCGCGTAGACTTGCAGACCCAGATCGGTGGCCGCCTTTCGTACTTCAGAGGCTGAGGCTTTACGAATGATGAACGATCCGCGATTGAATTTTCGGCCCGCGGCGTCAAATGGCTCCTCCGCTGCTTCCATGGCCACATCCTTCAATCGGTAACGGAACGTCACGAGACTGTTATCGGCGTTGTGATTGACAAGGTAGACCGAACCGCTGCCGTTTACTGCTGCCGGTGCTCTCACTTCGCCGATAACTGGTTCCATGGCCGCACTCAACGCTTTCACGTCTGTCACGCGCACGACCTGCACGTTCCCCAGCTCGCCCATGGTCCAACCAGTGTCATCGTAGACGTCCTGCTGCGGATCGTTAGGCGCCCAGTACTGATGATCCAACAGCGCATCGGCAATGCGGCTGTATGGTTGGTCCATGCGCACGATGTAACTGCGCGCCGGGAAGGTACGGCGGTCG
>JAIVJP010000499.1 GCA_020199975.1 Acidobacteriota bacterium | reverse complement strand
GCCTAATCGATTGCTTTATGGGACAGCAAAGCGTGTGCCCGATAGGGAAGAATTGTTCGCTGGTGTGTGGTTTTGAGGTTTCTCAAAGAACTCTCTGTGCGCTCCGTGCCTGCGTGATGTCATAAATCTCAACAAGACTGCAACGGAGACACGGAGAAAGTCGGCAGGAGCAGGAGGCAGGGAGAGGGAACACATAGGTCACTCTGTTGAACTTGAGACACCTGAATCGGGATTCCACAGCTGGTGGCAATCTTTTGGTTATCTTCAATACGAGGGTCGGTAGTAGTGACACAATCATATGCGAGATGGTGCAGCGTTGATACTATATCGTGTGAAGTTTTTTTGCTGAGCGTGAATTGTTAGTTCAAAGTTGAGTGGGTTTGTGCCTGAGCGGGGCGCGCTCCGCTTGCCCCCTTTCTTTACCTGCAAGTTAACGGGGCTCGAGCCGTCCTCTTCTCAACATTCTCTTCACTCAGTCAAGCAAGTCGCTTCAGATCGGCTTCTGCGGCAATATACCCAAAGCTTGTCCAATGGTCTCCACTAACCATCTGGCGAAAGATCTTCAGGGCCTCATCGCGGCGCCCGTTGTAGAGGTACCAATTGCCAATGCCGTAGAGGATGCTATTTGAACCCGCTGATCCGGCCTGTTTCAAGGTTTCTGCCAGGAGGTTTTCGGGTGAGACCGTTCCTTTGTACATCAGCAGCAACCGGTAATAACCGTCGTTTTCAATGATCTCCATGCCTTCGCGGATTGGCTCAAGCACTTTGGCTGCCGCGCGCGCGCGATTCATTCTCCTAAGCGTCATGTAGAGCCAGTGACTCGTGGCGACGAGTGAATCAGGATTCTTTGAAGTCTTAAGGCACTCGCGATAACTATTCAGCGCACGGTGATTCTGGCCGGTTAGGTAATAGGACAGACCCAGGTGATACCAGATATTGAAGTGCAGCGTACTGGTGGGGATGTTGCGCACATTTGGCTGGCCGTCTGGTTCTACTTCATCCGGCTTCCCTTTGATCAGTTCTGCAGCTTTCTCGAAATCGTCGATCGCGAGATCAAATTTGCGGAGCGTGATGTAGCGATGTCCGCGGTGGCGATAAAACCGGGCATCCCAGGGAAACTTCATTATCCCTTCGCTATAGACTTCGATCGCCTCACTAAAGCGACCGAGATATGCGAGCCGGCGTCCCAGCCAAATTCTCGCGCCGGGGTCATTTGGTTTGGCTTCGAAACGCCGGCGCGCCTCGTCAAGCCTCGCTTTCATTTCCTTTCCTGTTTCTGCTGAAACCTGAGGAGCTGGACGATCGACGAATTCGGCCGGAGGCTTTTTGTCCTGGGTGTTCCCGGCCTCCGCCGTGAGGACTAAAGCACAGGTGGTTAACGCAACCAGCAGGATGGCCAGCGCTTTTTTTGGAGTGCGTCGGCAGAGCGAAGCGGCGACGGCGCTTTGGTTTCTAGGATGTCTTTCAGTCGTCATCATGATCCAAAGCGGTGTCGCGCTACGCTTGCCACCGCACCCCAAAGTTGACACTGTGTTCATCACCCAAAACGGGCTTTGGTTCTGCGCAGTCCTTATAGTAAAGTTCTCAAGCGGAACGGCATCTGAGTATGCGTTTCGAACCAAAGCACGTCGTCCCGCTCGAAGTTCTGACCTTAAGCGTCCCGCGCTCGGAAGGCTAATTCGTAGCGGGACGACGCGTGTTCAGCAAGATTTTCACCCAAGCCAGCTCATTATCTCGAAGGTAGTCGCTGCCTCAGAGGCTATACCTTGCTGATAAAAGAAAAAACAAAAAAACAAAGCCGGAAGAACTATAAGGAAGGGTGACCCCCGCTCTTCGTCTTGCGATTAGTTCTTGCGCACCGGAGTTCGGCTCGCTTAGACTCGTTCCGCTTTGACTATCCCGGTCTCAGTCCTTCTTTAATGTCCGCGGTCCCCATCACGAAACCCAGCGTTCGCACTGAAGCCATCGCCGGTATTACCACCTTCTCACGATGGCTTACATCGTCGTCGTCAACCCTTCGATTCTCGCTACGGAGGGAACCGGCATGGCTTTCAGCGGTGTGCTCACGGCGACTGTACTGCTCTGCTTTGTGATGACTCTTTTCATGGGACTCTACGCAAAGCTGCCCTTTGCCGTCGCGCCAGGGATGGGCATTAATGCCTTTTTCACGTTTACGATAATCCTCACCCAGAAGGTGTGGTGGCAGGTGGCGCTGGGAATCGTGTTTTGGGCTGGCGTGTTGTTTCTTCTCATCTCTGTCA
>JAIVJP010000498.1 GCA_020199975.1 Acidobacteriota bacterium | reverse complement strand
AGATTACACGATGGGATTATTTGACAAGATGTTTGGACGCGGTGCCGAGACAGCCAGCCAACAGCCCGACGCCGAAAAACGCTTCAATGAGTTGAAGAAGAAGTACGAGACGGTGCTTACAACCGCCGATCAGCAGCACGTTCAATTCCAGAACCTGCATGTGCAGGACAATAAGCTCTTCATCAAAGGCACTGCGCCCACAGAAGAGGCCAAGAGCAAGTTCTGGGATCAGGTCAAGCTCGTGAGCCCGACTCAGGACGACATCACTGCCGAGATCAGTGTTGATTCCAGCCGCGCGCAGGGTGCAGCAGTGGGCGGTGGTAGCGGAGGTCAGACCTATACGGTCAAATCCGGCGATACGCTCTCGAAGATCAGCAAGCAGCTCTATGGCGACTCGAACGAATACATGCGTATCTTCTACGCCAATCGCAGTACGTTGAAGGACCCGGACAAGATTCAGGCTGGCCAGCAATTGACCATTCCTGCTAAGTCCTGAGCGCAACAGTCCTGAAAACGGCACTCAACGCTCTTGGAACAGGTGGAGGCATAGAGGGCCTTCACCTACTCCAATCACTCAACTACTTTCACGCTTCAGAGTTTTTGAAGCACTAACATCGGAGGTCAAACCAGATGGATTGGATGAATCAACTCAGTGGAGTCTTGCAGCAATATGCCGGCACAGCGGCGGCTCAAGCCCCGACTACCGTGAACGATGATTTCGATCAAATCGCACAGAGCGCGCCCCAATCGGCGCTAGCCGATGGACTGGCCGCCGCCTTTCGCTCCGAGCAGACACCTGATTTCGGACAGATGGCCGCGCAATTATTCAGTAACTCAGGTGGTCAGCAGCGCGCCGGAATACTCAACACGCTCCTACGCGCTGCCGGTCCCATGATTCTTTCGCAGGTCTTATCCCGCAAGGCTCAGACTGAAGGCGGTGGTGGCCTCTCCAGTCTCATCGACCTTTTAAGTGGTGGGCAGCAAACACAGGTCACCCCGGAGCAAGCCGAACAAATTCCAGCCGACGCAGTTGAGGAGATCGCAGCTCAAGCCGAAAAGAAAGACCCTTCTGTGATCGATCAAGTCAGCAACTTTTATGCTGAACACCCGACGCTTGTGAAAACGCTCGGCGCGGCGGCGCTAACTATCGCTCTTGCTAAAATCGCCGAGCGGCAGCAGAGAAGTTGATCGTGAACGCAGAAATCGCCGCACGTGCTGATCACACAACACGTGCCGAAGCGCACAAGATGGAGCAGGTCGCCGGTGAGTTTCGTGGCAAGGCGATTAATGAGTTCGTCGAGAGAGAACACGAAGTTGATGGTGGGCGCCACTATGAGTGAAGACGTACAACCCAAACCGGTCAAGTCAGGTGTGATGCAGCGCTCCATCATCTATGCTGGCGTGCTGCTCGTCGTCTTCCTGCTCGGTTTCGTTCCGATGTGGCTAAAGGCTCGGGCCGCCACCAGTAATCTTGTCGACACAGAGCACCAATTACTGCTTGTCAGGATGCAGAGTAATCTTGCCTCGGCAGTAATTGACGCGCGGCGAGGCGATTATGAGCCCGCCCGCCAGGCTGCCAGCCAGTTCTTAACATCCTTACGTACCGAAATTGATAAGGGGGATACTTCGGACTTTACACAGGCCCAAAGAGAGGGCATGCAGCCGTTGTTCGCCGGCCGCGATGAGGTTATCACTTTGCTTGCTCGGAGTGATCCTGCCTCCGCAGACCGGCTGACCGATTTGTTTGTGGCATTCCGTAGCATCTTAGCTCTAAAGAGTCCGTAAATTCAGAATCTGAAACGTATGACGAAGTTGCTCACATAACTTTTGTCCCTTCCGTTTGACCAAACGGACTCTTTTCTCCTTTTTGTTTTGCTCCGGGGATACTGGCTTCGGCGGCGGCATTCTCTATTTCGGCGTTTAATGCGCCACCTAAGAGGATCGCCGCCCCCGTCAGATAAAACCACAACATCAGTATGATGACGGCACCCAGCGAGCCGTAAATCACACTGTAGTTATTACCTCGCCGATCTCACCCCCATAGAGTACTAAAGCGAGCGCCGAGATAATGAACGCGGCGAGCGCAATCGTGAGACCGACGGCTGAAAGGCGAACTCTCCACCAGGGCCTTGTTTCCTTCACGCCGTATGCGACGTTGAGCGTCTCGCTGATCGCCCCCATGCCGTAGGACGCAGCCCACAAGGTGAACAGCAAACCAATCGAGATCTTCCCTCGACTCGCGTTCTGTTGATGGGCGACAATTAGAACGCTGGCCGAAGAGAAAAAGTAATTGACGCCGAACATTCTGTGTGATTTCCTCGACTGTGTTGTCGATGAGAGCTGAAGCTGATCGCGGTACTATTTGGCTGAGATAGTTAAGTAAATTCTGGCGCAGTGCAACTCCTCTTTCAGCAAAATACCCCAGCGACGCCGTGATAAACAGCAATAAGGGGAAAATTGCGAGGAGGAAATAGTAGGATAAGGCAGCCGTGCGGGTAGTAAAATCACCCTCATAAATCGTGCGCCCAGACGCGGCGACAAAGCTCTCCGCCCGTTAGTCCGCCTAATTTCCAAACTGACGACATACAAGAAGTGTATCGAATGCTTCGTGAGGACCTGGTTTCACCTTGCTCAGATCATTGGCGTTCTCGGAGCGATTGGAACGCTGGTCGTACTCTATAACGCGATACACGCTTGGATGAGTAAACGACGCAGAGTCTGGGGAAGGCTCCAAGCCACCCTCTTTGTGCTGGTGTGCCTGGGCTTCCTGTGGTTCGCCTTCGCGGGAAATTTATTACACTTCAGCTCGAATTATTGAAGGTGAGTGAGGATATGAAATCACAACTGGAGAGAATCGAACTGAGAGAGATCGAACTGCCGCTCAAGTCTCCGTTCGAGACCAGTTTTGGTCGCACCACGCGGCGGCGCATCTTGATCGTTAGAGTATTCGACAAAGACGGAGCCTCCGGTTATGGCGAGTGCGTCGCCGCCGAGAATCCTTTCTATAATCATGAGACGATTGATACCGCATGGTTGATGACAACCAAGTACATCGCGCCGCTCCTAGCCGCCGCGCGTGTTGAGAATGCCGCACAAGTGAGCGAAGCGCTCGCGCAAATTCGGGAAAACCGGATGGCTAAAGCCGGAGTCGAAGCGGCTATTTGGGACCTTGAGGCGAAAACCTTACAAACACCGTTGTGGAAACAGATCGGAGGAACGCGGGAGGAGATTAATTGCGGAGTTTCCGTTGGCTTGCAGGACACGACCGAAGCATTACTCGACAAAATCACACGCGAGATCGAAAGCGGCTATCAAAGGATCAAGATTAAAATCAAACCGAAGAAAGATGTGCAGTTAGTGGAAGCTGTTCGCAAACAGTTTCCTTCTATCACGCTCTCGGTTGATGCAAACTCCGCTTATCAAATTGAAACGGACACTTCCGTACTCAAGCGACTTGATGATTACAATCTCGTGATGATTGAACAGCCGCTTGCGCCCGGCGACATCGTTGACCACGCTAAGTTGCAGCGCGAACTCAAAACGCCGATCTGCCTTGATGAATCAATCGTCAGCTTGACCAACGCGCGCCATGCGCACGAGTTGGACGCGTGCCGGATTATCAATATCAAGCTCGGTCGCGTCGGCGGCTACGTCGAAGCGAAAGCCATTCAATCTTTCGCTCAGGAGCACGATCTGCCGGTGTGGTGCGGCGGGATGCTCGAAGCGGGCATCGGTAGAGCGCACAACATTGCCCTCTCAACGCTGCCCGGCTTCACTCTGCCCGGAGATGTCTCCGCCTCGGAGCGCTACTGGGAAGAGGACATCATCGAGCCGCCGGTGACGGTCTCGCGGAAGGGCACGATCAAAGCGCCGATAGGTCACGGCATCGGCTATGAAGTTAATGAAGCCCGCATCGAGGCCGTGACGGTGAAACGTGAGACTGTTCGATTGGAGTAGCTTGAGAGTTCGGGTCAGAGCGGACGGGTGTCCGCCAGCGTCCAAGTCGCAGCGCCGACGGCGCGAAATGCGATAGCCTGGGCCATCGGCCCAGGGTGATGCGGTTCGGAATTCTGGAAGCGCTGAAGGCGCGAAATAGGAAGTGTCGATCTAAATGCGTGATCGCCTCGCTTCCGCCAACATTTCGCGCTTTCAGCGCTAAAAGGCAAAAACTTGGCCCAACCTGGGCCGATGACCCAGGCTATTGCATTTCGCGCCGTTGGCGC
>JAIVJP010000497.1:2369-3657 GCA_020199975.1 Acidobacteriota bacterium | reverse complement strand
ACCATCAACGTGGCCTGCTGGGGAAGCCCTTGAACGGTCTGGCCAAGCTGCAGTTGGTCGAACGAAGGAAGCTGAACCCCTTCCGTAGCCGGATACTGGAAAGTAAGATAAAAACGGCCCTGAGCTTCGGCGAGCCAACCGAGCCATCCATTTGAAAACGTGGCGTACCACTCGTCCCACTGCCCGCCCATCTCGTGACTGAGTTGGGCACGGCCTGTCAGCTCGAACGAAACTCCCTGCCAGGTGCCGCGCAGGCCAATGTCGAGCGGCGATCCAGTCTCTACAAGTTCAGCGACCTTGCCCAGATCTTTGAGTTCGCGATCAGTCCGAGCGACCGCCGAGCGACAGTAGTCGCAGATGACGACGACCGACTGACCGCTCTTAAATTCGACGGGCCCGCCGCAAGCTGGACACTGCGCCTGGAGCACGCTCATCTAGCTCTCCCACACCCCCAACCCAAGCGGGCTGCCCGCTTGGGGACCCCGGGCGCTGACAACGAGCCGATGTGGAATCGGAGTAGCATACGGTTATTTACTCGCACTGCGGCAGACCAACTCCTCCATTGCCGGCTCATCTTCCTGGATCCATCGGTCGAGGACCCGAACTGTCACGGCCGTAGCACCGAGCAGCTCCTTCAGCATTGTTTTCCAGGGCCATGATTCACGATTGCGACAGCAATAAAGGTTAAACGTAGCAGCGCGGAATTCCGGATAGGTGTGACAAGCAAGGTGCGATTCGGACAGCAGCGCCAGACCACTGACGCCGTCTGGCAGCGAAAATTGGTGCCAGACCACTTCTCCCTGCACGTGAAGATCCAGATCGCTGATCACTCGATCAAACACGGCGCGCATTCTTCCGAGGTCGGTCAGTATCGCCGGATTACAGCCGACTGCGTCAATAACCCATTCTGTGCCTAGAATCATATTTAATGTATGCAAGGTTTTCGTGCACGTGCAAGACAACTCAGTCTTGGAGATCGGATGCCGAAACGAATCTGCTCCAGAAGCAATTGCGCGAGAGAATATGTCAGCGGAGCAACAAATTCAATATTGGAAATACGCTGAAAGCGTTGGCTAGTTCCAGCCCAGGGTTGCAGTAACCCTGGGATTCCAGTTTCCAACCCATCCTATTTCGCGAACTCTGAAAGAGTCGCGAAGTCGCCTGCGCAGCCGTTTGCCAACGCCTTCAGCGTTATGATCCTTTGGCACTTAGGTCCCCAGGGTTGCAGCAACCCTGGGCTGGAACTAGCCAACGCTTTCAGCGTAACTCGCAGCACGAGGAGTTTCAC
>JAIVJP010000497.1:0-2265 GCA_020199975.1 Acidobacteriota bacterium | reverse complement strand
GCGGGCACGTTTGGTGAGGTGCGTAATGTCGTCATCGAAGCCGAGTGGCACGAGTCGGCACGGCTAATTCGAATCCAAAGAGATCGTACCGAACTAGGTGTGGGTAAGATTTCAGTTGTTACGGCGGGCACCAGCGACATTCCGGTAGCTGAGGAAGCGGCACTGACGGCCGAGGCCATGGGGAACCGCGTGGAGAGGGTTTGGGATGTCGGCGTTGCGGGGATTCATCGAGTGTTGGCGGAGCGAGCGTTGCTACAGCGCTCGCGGGTGGTGATTGTTGCCGCGGGAATGGAGGGAGCGTTGCCTTCGGTGGTTGGTGGACTCGTGAGCGTGCCTGTTGTTGCCATACCGACGAGCATTGGTTATGGCGCCTCGTTTGGTGGCTTGGCTGCGCTGCTCGGCATGCTCAACTCGTGCGCCTCAAACGTGACGGTCGTGAACATTGACAATGGCTTCGGCGCGGGGTTTGTGGCTAGTCTGATCAATCGGAAGTGGCAATCCCCGGAGGAATAGGAGGCAGGAGCAGGAGGAAGACGGCAGGACGGACCAGTTTCCATTTCTCATTTGACATTTTTCATTAATTTTTCATTGGTCATGTCTGGATCTCATTTCGTGGTGCTTCGTGTTTCTTCGTGGATCGTTTGCTGGGCCGAGAGATCAGACGATCCACGAAATCACACGAACGTACACGAACAAGAAATCAATAATGCCAAATGACAAAATGAGAAATGAGAAATGAGAAATGGAAAATGATTCCTACTTCTAGGGGTTAATGAGGGCGTTTAATTTCTCGGCCCAGTCCTGGTCGAGATTCTGCAGGATGTTGTACTGCTCGAGCGCGGCGTCGCGGTTGCCCATCGCCAGAAGGCATTTGCCGAGGTTGTAATACGCTCGCCCAAAATCGGGTTTCAATCGAATCGCCTGCCTGAAAGACTCAACCGCATCTTTCATGCGGCCCATCTCCAAATACGTCTCACCCAAACTATTGAGTACCGCTGCATCACCGGGCTTCAGGTTGGCCAACTGCTTAAAAACTTCAAGCGCCTCGGAATACTTCCTGGAGCGGAAATACCTGCTTCCCAATCTCTCGTAAGCACTGGTGTAGTCGGAACGTAAACGGATCGCCTGTTTGTAAGCTTGAACCTCGTCGTCGGCACGACCCCAATCGCGGTACGCAAGTCCCAACGCGTAATAAGCGTCGGCGGCGTTGTAAGGATCGAGGCGAATTGCTTGCCGGTAAGCCTCCGCGGCTTCGCGATACTGCTTTAGATAATAGTTCGCCAAGCCGATGTTGAAATAGGATTCCGAGGAGGGTCTGAGACTCACTGCTTTTTTTGATGCCTCGATGGCCTCAGTGTGGCGGCCCAGTTTCTCATTGCAAAACCCCGTTTGGGCCCAGGCTTCTGCGTAGTTGCTGTCTGACTCGACGGCTTTCTCAAAATACGGCAGGGCACTTTCGCAGTCGTCCTTAGAAAGAAAACTCAGCCCGTCGCGGAAAAACTGCACAGCCCGGGCTCGCTTGTTCCTGCCGGCTGCCACCACAAGATCTGAAAGCGAGGTGAGCGGGCCGGACTGTAGCTGGGAGATTCGTTCTGAAGGAATCGCGAAATTGATGCTTTGACCACCGGTGATCTGGAGTGTTGCGACACCAATCACCTGGCCCTGCATGTTTACAACGGGACTGCCACTTGAACCTGGCGAGATCGGCGCCGTGATCTGAATAATTCTTCCAAACGTGGGAATATCTCTCACCGCAGAGACGATTCCGTTGGTCACGCTGCCTTCCAGACCGAAAGGATTACCGATGACAACGACACTCTCGCCTTCCTGTGGCGACGTGCGATCGAGTGATAAAGGGCGCACCAAATTAGGAGGTGCTTCCACCAGCAAGATCGCTATGTCGCCTTCCGCGTCCACGGCCAGAACGCCTTTAACCGGATAGCTGGTTCCAGTCGAGGAATGAACTTCGGCTCTGAAAGCGCCTTCAATAACGTGGCGGTTGGTGACAACACGATCGGTGCCGATAAAAAAACCGCTACCACGAGAACGCTTTTCGCCGCGCGCATCGAAGGTTTCAATCGCAACTGCGGAGGGCTTAATGCGACGGACGAGTTCGGGGAGGAGGTCCTGGGCAGTGGCGGGTACAACTGCTGTTAGTAAAATGAAAGGGAGCCAGATGGATTTCATTTTTTGAACATCATTCCACTTGGTAGTGACTTAGTTTCAACTTGACAGCCTAAGCCCTGGATAGGCCGACTCAATTAC
>JAIVJP010000496.1 GCA_020199975.1 Acidobacteriota bacterium | reverse complement strand
ATGCGAACCAGCCCTTTTTCGATGCGGTGAAGCACTACCCGGACTTTAAGGTCCTTTTCAAGGAATTCTGCAATGCGGCGGCCAAGTGGGCCTACCTCCTTGTTAACCCGACTTAGCCGATTCGCCCTCGTTTTCCGGCTTTGGCGCGATGTCGCCATTTGTAACTATTTGTTTTGTAAATCCGACTGCGAACAAATCGGCGAAAAATGGCTGTAGTGAAGACCTTGGTTGTTTTCAGGAGAGAAATTCTGTGCATAATAAGTGGCCGTCATGTTTCTGCGCGCCACGACCCGAAAGAAGGATGGCAAAGAGCACCGCTATTGGAGCATTGTCGAGAACAGGCGCCTCTCGGACGGGCGGGTGATACAGCGTCACGTGCTTTATCTGGGGGAGATCAACGCCTCGCAGGAGTTGGCGTGGCGTAAATCGATTGAAGTATTCGAAGACGGCGCAAAGGCACCGCAGACGCTCGCGCTATTCCCCGAAGATCGATGTGAAGGGGTCGTGCCGGATGCGGCGGTGGTGCGGCTGCGACTCAGTGAATTGCGGTTGTGCCGGCCCCGGCAATGGGGTGCGTGTTGGTTGGCGCTTTGGCTGTGGCAAGAGTTGCGGTTGGATGAGTTCTGGGCCAAGCGGCTTCTGCCGAGCCGCAAGGGCACGCGCTGGGATCAGGTGCTATTCGTGCTCGTGGCCTACCGACTGCTCGCGCCGGGCAGCGAGTGGCGGCTCCATCGGGAGTGGTATGAGCGCAGCGCCTTGGCGGATCTGCTCGGTGCGGATGCGGCGTTCTGCGATATTCACACGCTCTATCGGTGTCACGACCGGTTGCTCGAGCACAAGCGGGCGGTGTTTGATCACCTGACGGATCGATGGCGGGACCTCTTCAACGTCTCCTTCGACGTGCTGCTCTATGATCTGACGAGCACCTATTTCGAGTGCGATCCGCCACAGGCGGATGACACCAAACGCCGGTTTGGCCACTCGCGCGATCGGCGGTCCGACTGTGTGCAGGTGGTCATTGCCTTGGTGGTGACACCGGAGGGTTTGCCGCTGGCCTATGAGGTCTTGGCGGGCAATACCGCGGACAATACCACCTTGCGTCATTTCCTGGATCGGATCGAGGGACAGTACGGCCGGGCGCGGCGGATCTGGACGATGGACAGAGGGATCCCGACCGAGGCGGTGCTGACGGAGATGCGCGAGAGCGATCCCCCGTTGCATTACCTCGTGGGCACGCCGAAGGGGCGGCTGAGTCGGTTCGAGAAAGCGTTGCTGGCGCAGTCGTGGCAGGAAGCACGCCCCGGGGTGGACGTGAAGCTCCTGCCCCAGGACGGGGAACTCTATGTCTACGCGCAGAGCCGGGATCGGGTGGCGAAGGAACGGGCCATTCGGCGGCGGAGGCTCAAGCGATTGTGGGCGCGTCTCAAGCAGCTCTCGCTGATGACCCTCACACGCGAGGCGCTCTTGATGAACCGGGATTACACGGATGTAATGCTTTTGGGAGGTACAGGATGAAGCTCGGCGCCGCGCGCCAAAAGGCCCCGTCCGCGTGGCGTCTGGTCGCAGTCAAGCTCGCCGAAAAAGAGGCCACGTTCCGCTATCGGCTCCGTCGTGACAAACTCCGCCAGGCTCGTCGGCGCGAGGGTCGCTACCTGCTGCGCACCAATCTCACGGAAATCGAGCCCGCGAAGCTGTGGCACTTCTATTTGCAGCTCGTCGCGGTGGAAGAGGCCTTCAAGAACCTCAAGGGGGATCTGGCCATCCGTCCCATCTTCCATCAACTCGATCGGCGCATCGAGGCACACATCTTCATCGCCTTCCTCGCTTATTGCCTGCACGTCACGCTGGGCCGACGATTGCACCCCTTGGCGCCGGGGTTGACCCCGCGCAGTGTGATCGAGAAGTTTGCCGCCGTGCAGATGCTCGATGTGCACATCCCGACCACCGATGGTCGGGAGTTGATCCTCACCCGTTACACCCAACCTGAGCCCGAGCTGACGCTGCTGTTGGACAAACTCGCGCTCGAGCTCCCCGCCCAACCGCCACCCAAGATCACCGCCTCAGCCACCGCCCTGTAGTGCAGACCTAGGGACGTCCCTATGAGTGATATCAATCACTTAGGACCTCGGTACCCCCCGAATCGGCTAAGTCGGGTTAGGGGAGGGACCCCGATGATGCGTCGTCAGGGAGCCGGTGCCGGTGACTGGATTCGCGGTGAACTTCTCACCCATACCGTGGATGGCGCCGCCGCCTTTGGGCAGGGACAT
>JAIVJP010000495.1 GCA_020199975.1 Acidobacteriota bacterium | reverse complement strand
CCCTAAGGTCGGACCAGGCTGCATCTTCGTCTGAGAAGACAAAAGAATTGAGTAGAGATTTTGAAGTGAGTGCCCGTCTGTGTTGAGCGGGGGCGCGGCTTCGCCTTGCCCCCTTCCCAACCTGTAATATTCATCAGACCTCCGTCCCTAACGCTGATGCCAAGGCCTTTCTCCTATTTCTTCCAGACTGAATATGAGCGCGCAATTGAGTGTGAGCAGGAAGCAAGAGAGCTCGCCTCCAGGTTGCGTGATGGATTCCATCTCTTAACAGCTATGTTTTTTATCGGTCTCTCGAAGGGAAATCTCGGACAAATGTCGGAGGCTATTGCTACGCTCGAAGAGGCAATCAAGATGGGGGGGGCGCAACGGTGATCGTTTCTGGTTTCCGCGAATGCCAAATTGTATCGGCTGGATGCACCGCGAGCTGCAGGACTTTGAGGGCGCACTCAAACATGATCAGGAAGGCTTGCAAGTCGCACGTCAGTATCACGTGCTTGAGGCAGAGGCAAATTCATTAATCAACCTCAGTATCGACCATACCTACGAAGGTAACGCTGAGGAAACGATTTCCGCGTTTCGCGAAATTCGCGACATTTTTAAGCGGGACGCCTGGTTCCGCTGGCGCTACAACATTCGTCTTGAAGCAGCAACCGCGTGGCATTGGCTGCGGCAAGGCGACCTGGAGAAGGCCGGAGAATTCGCTCAGCGACTGCTTGATACCGCGAATCAACATGAGGTGCACAAGTACATAGCTGAGGCTCACAGACTCAAGTCGCAGATCGCAATTGCCGCAAGCGATGCGGTTACTGCGGAGGCGGAATTTGCCGCTGCGCTTGACGAATTGCATCGCTATCCGGCGCCCCTCGTCGCCTGGAGAACATACGCCGACCTTGGCCATTTGCAATCGGAACGTGGGGAACTGACGGCTGCGCAGTCGGCGTTCACCCGAGCTGCGGAGATTGTAAAAACGGTTGCCGCAAACGTCACTGATGACAATTTGCGCGCAACGTTTCTGAACTCCACGGCGGTGCGCGAATTAATAGAAGGCGCAACTAGTGTTGCGTTTCTGAAATTCTTTGACAAAGTCTCTCTAATTTTTGGAGGATTGAGTCAGCCGTTGCAGTCCAGACAAAAGGCGTAGTGTGGGAGTTATATTGCTGGACGTAGCCGTCAATTTTGGCGACTAGATCTTTCACGCTTTTGAAGGTCCCGCGGCGAATTGCCCTCTGCGTAATGATGTTGAACCAGATCTCGACCTGATTGAGCCATGAGGCATAAGTGGGGGTGTAATGCACATGATAGCGAGGATGAGCGGCCAACCATCGCTTGACCCGCGGGTGCTTGTGAGTGGCGTAGTTGTCGACGACCAGATGAATGTCCAGCTTTCGCGGCACATTCTCCTCCACCTGCTGGAGAAAGGCGAGATACTCCTGATGGCGATGGCGGCGTTTACAAGCAGTAAGGACGCGACCGGTGGCGATATCCAGGGCGGCAAACAGCGTGGTGGTTCCGTGACGGACATAATCATGGGTCACGCCTTCGACGTAGCCTAGGCCTATCGGCAGCACGGGTTGGGTGCGATCCAGCGCTTGAATCTGAGATTTTTCATCCACGCAGAGAACCATGGCTTTGTCCGGTGGGTTCAAGTACAGCCCCACAATATCGCGGACCTTTTCCACGAAGAACGGATCGGGGGAGAGTTTGAAATGCCGTTGCCGATGGGGTTGTAGGCCGAACGTCTGCCAGATGCGATAGACGGTAGGCGCAGATAAGCGCGTCTGCTTGGCCATGGAGCGAATCGTCCAATGGGTACCATCTTTCGGTTTGGTAGCTAGAGTTTTACGGACCAACGCCGCCACTCTCTCGTCCGAGATAGAGCGTGGCCGGCCGGGCCGGAATTCGTCGTGAAGGCCTTGCAGTCCCTGTTTAAGAAAGCGTTGACGCCATAGGCAGACCGACTGCTGGCTGAGATTTAGTTGTTTCGCGATCACGGTATTCGCCACTCCCTCGGCCGCCAGAAGGACCAGGCGAGCGCGCATTACGAGAGCGTGCGGGAATGAGCGCGATTTAGCAACAGCGTTCAACTGCAAGCGTTCCTCTTCAGAAAGAACAAGGGGTGATTTTGGACGTCCAGTAATCATAGGATTCCTCCAGCACAAAGGATAATCCCATGATAAAAGAGTGCGGCGACTTCTTCAAGTTATTTATGAAACGCAACACTAGGGGAGAACAGAATCAACACCGAGCCGGCAGCCGGGAGGCCAGAAT
>JAIVJP010000213.1 GCA_020199975.1 Acidobacteriota bacterium | reverse complement strand
ATCGGAAATGCTGATTGACTGCGTCGTCTCCAGGGATATAATCCAACCATCTCGCAAGGTCTTCCAGTCTAAACTGTTCAATCGATCAGGAGGTATCCCTCTGATGAATAGAGCGTGTCAGACACAAGTGACAATTATCAACCTTCCCACCATCACGCAGCGTGCGCGAAAACGTTGGGCCCTGCCTTTTGCCGCAGCCTCGGTTGTGGTACTGGCGCTAGCCGTTCCACTTTCCGCTCAGACATTCCGCGGAAGCATACTGGGCACGGTTACCGATCCCAACGGCGCAGTTATTCCTGAGGCCACTGTGACGGCGAAGAACGTGGGGACTGGCATCGAACGATCCACCGTGACCGACTCGTCAGGAAACTACACCCTGGCGGAGCTGCAAACAGGCACTTATGTGGTGACTGCGCAAAAGCCTGGTTTCGCCAAATACCAAATTGATGGTGTGGTCGTGGAAGTCACGAGCGAAAAGCGAGTGGACGTCGAACTCTCGGTGGCCGGCAGCGACGCAGTTGTATTGGTGGCTCCCGCCGCCCAGGTTGAAACCACTACTAATACGCTGGGCGGCACCATCAGCACCAAAGCCGTAGCCGACCTGCCGGTGAATGGACGCGATTTTACTAAGTTCCTGGTGCTGGTACCCGGTGCCACAGGAGATCCTTCCGGCGCTACCGATTCACCCGGATCATTTGGCTTGTTTAGTGCCAACGGCAACCGTGGCCGCGCTAATAATTATCTTCTGGACGGCACCGACATGAATGATGGTTATCGCAACTTGCCGGCGATCAATGAAGCAGGTGTGTTTGGCACCCCGGCAACTATTCTGCCTATCGAAGCCATCTCCGAAGTTGCAGTCCTTTCCAATTTTGAAGCCGAGTATGGCCGAAACTCGGGCGCCGTCGTAAACATCGTTACCAAATCAGGGACCAATGAATTTCACGGTTCGGTTTTCGAGTTCTTCCGTAATAACGCACTCGATGCGCGAAACTTTTTCAATCCCAAACCTGATCCCCAAACCGCGTTTCGCAATAATCAGTTCGGCGGATCACTCGGTGGGCCGATCATTCGTAAGCGCACATTTTTCTACTTCGCTTACGAGGGCCAGCGTGAACGCGTTGGCCTCAATTCAACGGCCCGTGTTCCCGATCCCAGGGAGATTGCTGCTCTGGGAGGAACGACGAATCCCGTGATTGCAAGGCTGCTGGCGCGGAATCCCTGGCCCGCGCCTAATCGTCAGCTTCCTCTGTTTGACGACACGGGCACGCCAAATTTGTTTGTGACGACCCGCGCGCTGAATGATGTCGACAGCATGATTGGAAAGATCGACCATTCATTCAACGAGCAGAATCAACTGACAGCGCGCTATTTCTTCGGCAACAGCAATCAGTCTTTCCCGCTGGCAATTCTCGCGGGCAATGTTTTGCCTGGCTATAACACGGTAACGCCGACGCGCGTGAACCTCTTCTCCATTTCGTACCTTAAGCTGTTCTCGAATACCAAGGTCAACGAGATGAGATTTGGCTACAACCGTTTCGATGAGGGCTTCTTCCCTGAGGACCAGGCTTTCGATCCGAACAGCATTGGACTAAACACCGGGGTCGCGAGTTCGCAGGATTTCGGCTTGCCCTTCATTCGCATCCGAAACGACCCCGTGGGTTCGATTGCCTCGATCGGCGCCACCCTCTCAGTGCCGCGGGCGCGGGTTGATACCAACTGGCAGGCTATCGACAATTTCTCGTGGAAACTCGACCGTCACGACCTGAAGTTTGGATATGAGTTTCGCCGCACCTTTGTAAATGCCTTCTTCGATGCCGGCTATCGAGGCCGCTTGGATTTTGATTCCCTGGCCGATTTCCTTTCCGGCACTTTGAGCGGCGGTCGCTCAGCTCGCGGGGACTCAAGGCGCGGCACGTTCCAAAACTCACACGCAGGTTTTATCCAGGACACTTTTCGTTGGCGGCCCAGCGTGACCTTCAATCTTGGACTCCGCTACGACTACATGGGCGTCATTGCAGAAGAACGCAACCGCTTCAGCATCTTCGATCCGACGCGCGGTCTCGTTCAGGTTGGCTCTGGCGGTCTGGACAAACTTTACAACAGTGATCTGAATAATTTTTCACCGCGGCTTGGCTTTGCCTGGGATCTGAGCGGGAAGGGCAAGACTGTGGTGCGCGCCGGTTGGGGGCTTTTCTACGATGCTTTTTCGCAGGACTTTTTTGTAGGCCAACTGCCTTTTAATACCTTCAATCCCGGGCCCGCCTACAACC
>JAIVJP010000212.1 GCA_020199975.1 Acidobacteriota bacterium | reverse complement strand
CGGTAGCTCCGGTCCAGAACTATTCTGAAGCGACAGAGATCCGCTCAAGATCGTTTGGTGGCCGCGAATGCAAACCGCTATAGTTTCCTGACGCAATCCTTTAGCAGCACATACAGCGTAGTCAGAGATCAAGCGAGTGTGTGAGATTTTCACCTGACTGCGGAGCACCGTCCTATGCGCCCCGTCATTGCAGCAATCGGCTTAGTTGCCTGTCTCTTAGGAGTTTGGGTCTGTGGGCGCGCGGGACGAGCGCGATTGCTTAGCAATCATATCAATTATAAGGACGACGCCGGCTTACTTGCCTCAATAAATGAAGCGATTCGCCTCAGCCCTCTGGACCCAGAAGTCCACTATGCACGCGCCCTGGTGCTGTGGCGTATGGAACAGCTTCCCGAAGCGATCAGAGAGTACGAAAGTGTGGTCGCTCTACGGCCACGCGATTACGTGCCGTGGTTTGACCTTGGGATCACCCGCGACAACAACGGGGATGAGGAGGGCGCGCTCTCGGCTTTCAAGGAGGCGGTGCGTCTCGCTCCCCACTATGGACTACCGCGCTGGGAACTCGGAAACCTACTGTTAAGGATGGGACAACGAGACGGCGCCTTCACCGAACTTCGTCGCGCGGCGATGAGCGATCCCAAGCTTCTCCCTGACGTGATTGATCTCGCGTGGGAGGCATATAGGGGTGACGCCCAAGCGGTACAGCAGGCCATCCAACCGCAGAGCCCGCAGGCGCGCCTTGCGTTAGCACACTTCTTTGTGAATCATGAGAAAACGACGGAAGCCATGGGCCTCTTTCGCAGCACGAGCGGCACCACTGGTAAAGATCGGCATGCGCTTCTTACGGCACTGCTCGCCACCAGGCGGTTTACTGAGGCCTATGAGGTCTGGGCGAGCGGGCGCGACGCA
Organism: Acidobacteriota bacterium; assembly: GCA_020199975.1. Lineage (GTDB taxonomy): Bacteria > Acidobacteriota > Blastocatellia > Pyrinomonadales > Pyrinomonadaceae > PSRF01. Next base: position 1,364 of record JAIVJP010000212.1, on the reverse strand, counting down.
AGCCGCAAGGAGAGCCACAGGGTTATTTCCGCCATCACTGACGGCAGCTTCGAGAAGGACATAAGCCTCGATGACCCGGGGTTTGGGTGGCAACTTGCGAGCAATCTGCAGGCGGTGCGCCTCTCTTTAGACACGAACGAGCCCCACACTGGCACGTATAGTCTGCGCCTTTATTGGAGTGGCGACTCTAATCCATCAACTTCCGTAGTTTCACAACTTGTGTTGGTGGAACCGAAGAGTCGCTATCGGTTGAGCTTTGCGGTACGCACCCTGGAGATGCTTACAATCGGATTGCCTATGGTTACGGTGGCTGATGCCAGCGGCGACGATGGGCCTGTCTTAGCGCAATCAAAATCTTTTCCGCGGGGAACAAGCGGCTGGCAAGACTACACAATAGAGTTTGCCACGGCTGAAACCACAAGCGGCGTGCGGATCACCATTCGTCGTGAAACCTGCAACATGGTTCCATGCCCCATTTTCGGGCAAGCCTGGGTTGACGACTTTTCCTTAGAGAGGTTGTAGTTTGGTCATGGCGGATGCGATTAATTTTCTTTAGGATTTTGGAGCGGGCGACGAGGATCGAACTCGCAACTTTCAGCTTGGGAAGCTGCCTACTCCGCGCTCCATTTACAACAACTTACAGAATTGCTCAGCAAAATGCACCTTGCGTTCCTTGCAGTCCTTGCTACTCTTCCCGATTTTGCATCCGCTGGTGGGACATTGGTGGGACAAAAAAAGCGCTCAACATCAGGCCGGTTTCACCCCGGCGGCGCACCGATTGAATCATCTCGATCTTTCGGGTGGCATTAGCGTCGGAACAATCTGTCGTCTGTGCCGCCGATAGATGTGGAAGTCGCTATCAAGCGTAAAGACGATTCCCTTCTCCTCCTTCTCACTTAAGCGCACGAGGCATGCGTCGGCCAACGACATTGGCACATCAGCGTAACGCGCCATCAATTTCCTGAGAGCCATGATTTCACCCGGCAAGTGGATGCCAACTTCAATCAGGCCGTGCTCGACCATCTCCAGTACTGCGCTGCTGCCACCCGGCAACTTGCTCAACAGAAAGCATGCTTCGGTTAGCACCGGCTCGCACGTCAACAGCGGCGCCGGCATTCTCTCGGTTTGCGCCTTCGCCCACTCATGGTACTTGTCACGGCGGTGCACCAGAGCGACCAGCGGTCCGGTATCCAAAAGAACGGGTGCTCTCACGCGCCGAAGCCTTTAAGGTGCTGTTTATTGACAGATAGATCCCTCGGCCCACCGTCTACGCAACCGATGAAGTCGCGTGCCAGCTCCGCAAATGAGTTAGCGGTGGGTGCGCCTTCCTGGTCAAGATAATCATTCAGGGCTTTGCGCACGAC
>JAIVJP010000494.1 GCA_020199975.1 Acidobacteriota bacterium | reverse complement strand
GCTACCACTCTCCGCCTTAGTGATGCGGTTTTAGCCGCAGATCCGTATGCGCGTATAAGATTTAGCCGACGAAAGATCTCCTCTTGTTAATAAGCCCTCCCACCACTCGTTTACTGAGTGGCAGACGAACTTCAGGAGGGCACTGTGCAGGCAGCCGTTAGAACCTTGAGACCAGTTCCAAATCCTCCGGGAGAGCTTGAAACGCTTTTCCGAGCGCATCACGACCGCGTTTTTCGCACCGCGCACCGTATTACCGGCAGCGCCGCTGATGCGGAAGACGTGCTGCAAACCATCTTCCTGCGGCTTCTGAAGAGCCAGAATACCCTCGACCTGTCGCCGAATCCGGAAGCTTATTTGTCACGAGCGGCGATCAACGCCTCGCTGGATCTGATGCGCGGTCGCACCAGATCGAAATCGGTGAGGCTGGAAGACGCGGATGCCGGCGCCATCGAGAGCACCACTAAGAACCCTGAGGCCGAGCACGTCGATCGCGAGTTGCAGAAACTCATTCGAGAGGCAGTTGCTCGTTTGGGAACAACCGCGGCGGATATGTTTGTCCTCCGCTATTACGAGGGTTACGAAAATCACGAGATTGCGAAGTTGCTGGGCACGTCGCATCTGGTGGTGGGCGTGGTGCTGCATCGCGCCCGCACCAAATTACGAAAAGAGATTGGGCACTATCTGGAGCAACATCACAAGTAGCCGGAGACGTCAGTCTGTGGAGACTTTAGAATAACGCGAGAATCACAGACTAAAGTTGGGCTACTTCTGGAGAACATGATGAACAACAAGAACACGGAATCCATCCTTGACAAAGTGACCGCCGAGATTCGAACCGAGCAAATCGATTCGCCGGTGGTTAATGCGGCGGCAGAGCGTGTTTGGGCGCGTCTCTCCGCTGAAAACGCGAGTGAGCTAAGAACGGAAACAGCAGTTGATCGAATTGAGAACTGCGACGATTTCCAGTCGCTCATACCTGCTTATTTGAATGGTCATCTATCTGAAGCGCGCTCGCTGCTTTTGGTGGATCACACACACGAGTGCATTCCCTGCCGCAAGGCTATGAAGGAAGCACGTTCGCGAAGCGTGGCTCCCCAGAAAGCTGCCACCGCTTCGCGCCGCTACAATCTGCAGCCGGTCGTATTGCGCTGGGGCATCGCCGCCGCTCTAGTCATCGGTTTTGGACTGCTCGCCCTTCCTTTCATCCAGCGTTACGCGCCGTTTGGTGGTCCGCTGGAAGCGACCGTGGAAGCTGCTGAGGGTCAGGTTTATCAGATTGCCGACACCGCCAGCACGCCCGTGATTGCGGGCCAGCGGTTGCAGAAGGGCGAGCGTGTCCGCACGGCCAAAGACGCACACGCATTTGTTCGCCTGGGTGATGGCTCGGTGATCGAAATGAAGGATCGCTCGGAGCTTTCGGTAAGCAAGAATGCGCAGGGTATTACGATTCATCTGAATCGCGGCAGCATTGTAGTTGAAGCCGCCAAGCAACGCGGCGAGCGCTTGTTCGTCGACACAGGCGATTCGCTGGTTTCAGTCACGGGCACGATCTTCTCAGTCAACAGTGGCACCAAGGGTTCCCGTGTATCGGTGATTGAAGGCGAAGTGCATGTGGACCATAAGGGCAGCGAACGTGTCCTGGGCCCCGGTGAGCAGGCAACTTCAAATGCCAGCATCGAGAGCGTTCCCGTGAAAGACGAGGTAGCGTGGAGCCGCAAGGCTGCCAGCTACGCGCAAGCTCTGGCCGGCCTAACCGTCCTGCGGAAAGAGCTCAGCAAGGTTCAGCAGCCTGGTGTTCGTAATTCCACCCATCTGCTGGATCTGATGCCCGAGAATACGGTCGTCTACGGAGCGCTTCCCAACTTAACTTCGACGATCGCAGAGTCGCACCGCATCATGCAGGAACGCATTAATCAGAATGCGGCGCTGCGTCAGTGGTGGGATCAGAAGCAATCCGGTCACAAGGGTCCCGGAATGGATCAGGTGATTGAGACCATCCGTGAGTTCGGTGAGTATCTTGGAGATGAGATCGCGGTCTCGGTCTCGACTAACGAGAAAGGCGAGCCGACCTCTCCTTTGGTACTGGCTGAGCTAAAGAATGCTGCCAACTTCCGGCAGTTTCTCGAGCAGCAGGTTGCCAAGTACGCCGGCAATCCCCAGGGAAGACCAACGATTACTTTTGTCGATAACCCACAGGCGGCCGTGGCTGCAACGCCCGAGGCGGGAAAAAGGAACAACGAACTGTACGTTTGGATTCAAGGCGATCTGTTCGCAGC
>JAIVJP010000493.1 GCA_020199975.1 Acidobacteriota bacterium | reverse complement strand
GTGTTAGGCCTTTCAGGCGGGCTCGATTCAGCAGTCGTTGCGGCCCTCGCCTGTGAAGGTCTGGGGCCAGAAAATGTTTTGGCGGTGATGATGCCCTCGCCCTACTCCTCTCGTTCCAGCATTGAAGATTCGGTGGACCTGGGACGCCGGCTGGGGATGAAGGTAGTTGTGCACCCGATTACAGAAGCTTTTCAGGTCTTGCTGAAAGAAATGAATCTGCCGGCACCCGAGGCGGCGGGCAGCTCCCACGCCTCTGAGAATCTGCAATCGCGTCTGCGCGGAAATATCCTGATGACTATCTCCAATGCCGAAGGCCGGCTGTTGCTATCGACGGGAAATAAATCAGAACTCGCCCTCGGCTACTGCACTCTTTACGGCGACACGAATGGAGGATTGGCAGTAATCGGAGACGTCTTGAAGACAGAGGCCTACGCGCTGGCCCGTCATTTCAATCGCGCCGAGGAGATCATTCCGACGGCGATTATCGAGAAGCGTCCCTCCGCGGAACTAGCTCCCGGACAATTCGACGATCAATCGTTACCTCCTTACGACATACTCGATCCGGTGCTCAGAATGTACTTCGAACAGAAGGCAACGCCCGAGGAGATTGTCGCCGCTGGGAATGATAGGGAACTGGTTTACGACATTCTGAACCGCGTGGAATCACCCGCCAACGAATTCAAGCGACGGCAGTTGCCACCTACCTTGATAATCTCGCGGAACGCAATCGGAATTGGCCGGCGCCGTCCCGTCACGCATCAGTACCGGCGCAAGGCGACGGAGAAACACTAGGATGCGTCAGTGGCGAAATGCGTACTGACTCAATCTGTGAGTATTGGGCGGTTGCCACTCAATTACGGAACCGAGGAGCGACCGGGTCTGGATGGAATGGCTAATCCCTTAGCCATGAATGGAGGCCCTTGAAATCGGGAGAGTCATACAGTGTTCTACTGTTTCCCTACTTGAGTGGGATCGTAACTAAGGACCCGGTCGCCACCGCTCCTCGGTTCTGTAATTGAGTCGCCCCTATCAAAGAGCTTGGCCTCTCAAGTTCAAATTAAGACATTATGGAGTTGTTTTACGACTTGCCAGCGCCCCTGTCATTAAAGCAATATCGCGGTTGCGTCTCCCAAACCAATTTGTGCGAACTCATTCGAGATGAGGTGTCAAAAGATGAAGGCCAAGTTTCTTTTCTTGCTACGTATTGTTTCCGCGTTCTCGCTCGCTTTCACAGTTGGTTCGTCAGGATCTGCACGCCACGTGGCCTCGGTCGTGCTAACTCAGGAAAAGGCTCCAAAGGTCTCTGATGCTGAAAATAAGGCTATGCTGGCAATCAATTCGGCGCCAGACGCCGCAGCCAAGCTTGCCGCGGCAGGAGAGTTTTTGAAGAAGTATCCGAAGAGCACCCTGCGTCTACAAATCGCCGGTCATGTCGCTGCCCAAATCGCGCAGGTTGCTGACGCCACCCAAAAGTTGGCACTTGCGGAAGGCTTTCAGAAGGTGTTCAAGGAAAACAAGGAAGTGGAAGCGATTCAACTGGTAACCCTGGACGCATATCTAGATCTCAAACGAGTAGACGATGCCTTCGCGCATGCGGCCTTGGTTTTGGCGAAGGAACCGGAAAATGTTGCCGTGATGTCGCATCTGGCGATCGCCGGCACGGAAGAAGCAAAGCGGCAAAATGCCAAGCACGTGCCAGTAAGTCTGCAGTATGGCCTCAAAGCGATTGAACTTATCGAGGCAAATAAGAAGCCGGCCGGCTTGGACGATGCAAGATGGGAAAGCCAGAAGGCGATGCTACCGCTCCTCTACATGGAGGTCGGGATTCTCTCTTTGGTCAGTGGTAAACCGGCGGAGGCGAAACCTCGCTTTGAAAAGGCGGCAGCGCTGAATCCTGCAGAGCCTACCAACTATGCTCTGCTCGGCAACGTCCTCGATGACGAGTATCAAAAGCTCGCGGAGGCTCATCGGACTATGCCCGAGGGCAAACAGAAAGAAGAGACGTTAAAAAGGGCAACCGAATTGATGGACAAGGTCATAGATCTTTATGCGCGGACTCTTGGTTTGAGTTTCGGGAAACCGGAACATAAACAGCTTCACGATCAAGTTTTGTTGGCCGTTACGCCTTACTACAAGTATCGTCATAACGGGTCGACTGATGGACTCCAACAGCTTATCGACAAGTACAAAGCGCCTGCGACTCCGTAAGACGAACGAGGAATGGGTAATGGTGCACAATCGGCTGCGTGTTGGTCAGTGACAGAACCGATGAGTGGTATTGACA
>JAIVJP010000492.1 GCA_020199975.1 Acidobacteriota bacterium | reverse complement strand
CTCGGCCCGCCTGTAACCGTAATCGGCGGGCCGGGCGCCTGCGTGAACAAGGGCGATTGGGGAGCGCCCAAACTTGCATCTCCTGTGTTACAGGACAGGAAGAAAACGGAAAGAAGAGTGGCTAACAGAGTCAAGACGGACGGAATAACGATAGAGTGGTTCAAGATCCCTCCTTTTTTAGAGCCGTCAGTTGAATGGACAGGTTCAATTATTAGACGGTTGGAAGCTTAGTTTTCTTCCGCATCATGCTGTTTGGCGTATGCTCTTCGTTGACAGAACATTCCTCAGCCTACTGCGTATACACTTTCCCGCATCGTAGGTTATTGAATTAGGAGACCCACTTAATGCACTCGCTTTCTCGTAACAACGTCCAAAGCCGCGGATTTTTGTGTGCGGTACTTGTTGTTGCACTGCTCTCGTCGTCTGCTCTGGCATGGCAATCAGGCGCAACCGCGACAGCCACCAAAGCTACCGCGACCCTGACGGCTGCTGAACGAAAGGCTGCTGGTCGCGTCAAACTCGAAACAGTCCGCGTCGTCACCACTGTTCTGAGTTCGAACGAGTTTGAAGGTCGCGGAACAGCACAACCCGGAGCGGATAAGGCGGCGCGCTATCTGGCGGACCGTTTCGCGAAATTAGGACTCAAGCCGGGCGGCGAGAATGGAACTTTCCTGCAACCGATCAAGTTCAGGTCCGCCCAGGTGTTGCCGGAATCATCCTTCACGGTAGGAGACGTGGCTCTCAAGCAGGGGGAAGACTACATCGTCTTGCCGCCTTACACCTCGGAGCAGGTGAATCAGACAGGCGGCGTTGTGTTCGCGGGTTACGGCGTTGTCGCGCCGGAGCTGAAACGGGACGACTTAACTGGTCTCGAACTGAAAGACAAAGTTGTGATTATTCTCAGCGGGCAACCCGAAAGTGTGGACGCAGCCGCCTGGAGACGCGCCACCAACCCGCAGACGCGAGCCATGAACATCTTCGGTCGCGGCGCGGTGGCTATCATCGTTGCAAATGTGGGCACGCCGGCACAGCCATTCTCAACCCTCGCTAACTATCTCTCGCGCCGTCGCGTCACTCTCGCGTCAGCGCCAGCGCCTCCTTTCAAGATTCCGCCGGTGTTGCTCTCGAGCGACGCCGCGATGGAAAAGATCTTTGCCGGGTCTGGAATGACTTACGCGCAGACTCAAGAGAAGGCTAAGAGTGGCGAGATGGTTTCTCGCGATCTAGGCAAGACTGCCACTCTCGCTCTGCGCCTAAAGTTGGCGGAGGCGACCAGCGACAACGTGGTAGGAATCCTGGAGGGCTCCGACGCCAAACTGAAAGAAGAGGCGGTGGTCTATTCCGCGCACTATGACGCCTACGGAATCGATGGTGGTCGAATCTATCCTGGTGCAGCAGACAACGCGCTTGGCACTGCGACAATTACCGCCATTGCCGAGGCCTTCACCAAAGCCTTTCCCAAACCATCGTCCCGTCCACGTCGTTCGATAGTCTTTCTCGCGGTAACGGGTGAAGAGTATGGCCTGCTGGGAGCCGAACACTGGGTGCAACACCCCACCTGGCCGCTCGAAAAAGTGGCCGCAAATATAAATTTCGACGGCATCGGCACGGAAGTCTATGGTCCGGTGAAACGTATCGTCGGGTTTGGAGCAGAGCATTCCGACCTGGGTACCGTTTTTGAAGAGGTCTCAATGGCGACGGGAAACATCGTAACACCCGACCCTCTGCCGGAAGAGAACGCGTTTGTTCGCTCGGACCACTACGCGTTTGTGAAACGGGGCGTGCCTGCCTTGATGCTGATGGGCGGTCCGGAAGGGGATTTATCTATCTGGGTTTCGCGCATGAAGAAATGGCTGAAGACTGACTACCACTCGCCCAGCGATACGGTGAAGCCCGATTGGAACTGGACCGGGCCGCAGACGCTCGCAAGGGTTGGTCTGATTATTGGCCTGCGCGTTGCGAACGCCAACGCCATGCCCGCCTGGCGCGAATCGTCGCCTTTTAACCGCCCACGCAATCAAAGCAAAACCCAAACTGGGAATTAAACTCCTTTTGAGTGCACTGCCTTGTGAGCGCTTTTGAGCTTAACGACAGTCCGGCAAGAAACAACTAGCCGCGGATGACGCGGATGAACGCCAATCAGAAAGGGCAGTTAGGAAAAAGCGGCGCACAAGCTGCCGCGCTCCGTGAAAAAGCAAACGCATGAGGAGTAGCGAAAGTCGGGAATCTGTAGCTCACTTGCGGCTGGATGACCTCGCGGGCATCGAGCTCCGAAGTGGCATTCCGGTC
>JAIVJP010000491.1 GCA_020199975.1 Acidobacteriota bacterium | reverse complement strand
CATTCGGGCTCGCCGCCAACTGCCGACCTACTCCCCCATCGACTGTTAAGTCAAAGCTCACCCTTGGGATCCGCTGAGGCGCGGTCGCTATTTTACTGACGAGGATGCTCGTTCGACTGTCGGGCTAACCTGTCCAAACCAGCCCCGACTGCGGGCGAACCACGAGAACCACAGTAGCGCCGCTGCGATGCCAATGACCAGCGAGGGCATGACGAGTCCCGATGGTCCCATGACCTGTAGCCCGCCGCCAATGATCATGGTGTAGACCATTTGCACAATCACCGCCACGAGGCAGATTGCGAACATCAGGGTGGTCCAGCCCTTTCGCAGGAACAGGCCAATGCTTCCCGCCACCCCGGTTGACACGGCCAGGCCGTAGACGAAATAAATCCAGCCTGGAATGGATCGGGCCCACTCCTTCTGAGGCTCCGTCATGGATTCCATCACTGCTTCCTGGGCGAAAAGCTCCATCCCGAAGAAGGCACACCCCAGCAGGTTCCACAAGAGCGCCACAGCCGCGATCACCCAGTACCAGAGAGGAACCGCTGATTTTGTTTGTTGTTTCATTTGTTCTTTCTGCGATTTCGGATTGTCAGTTGCCTAGGAGCCTGTCGGAATAATAGTCGGTAAGTTTGCAACGGAAGAGATTATAGTGTGGGGCATGAGCAGAATCTACCTGAGCTATGATCCAGAGCAACGGCTGCTAATGCCGCCAGATTTGCGAGACTGGCTGCCGGAGGGTCACCTGGCGTTGTTTATCAGCGACGTAGTGGACGAGTTGGATTTGAAACCGATAGTGGAATTGTACGAGAGCGGGGACGGGCGGGGGCGACCGCCGTATCATCCGGTGATGATGGTGAAGTTGCTGGTCTATGGCTACTGCATCGGGCGAGTGTCGTCGCGGAAGATCGAGAAGGCGAGCTACGAGGACGTGGCGTTTCGGGTGTTGGCGTGCAACCAGCATCCGGATCATGACAGCATCGCGGAGTTTCGCAGGCGGCACTTGCAGGAGTTAGCGGGCTTGTTCGTGCAGGTGCTGAAATTATGTGAGCAGGCGGGGCTGGTAAAGTTAGGACACGTAGCGATCGACGGCAGCAAGTTAAGAGCGAATGCTTCGAAGCACAAAGCGATGAGCTACGAGCGGATGTGCGAGAAAGAGGAGCAGTTGGCGGTTGCGGTCGCGCGGCTCTTGCAGGAAGCAGCAGCAGTTGACGAGGCGGAGGACCAAGAGTACGGGAAGGGCCGGAGAGGCGATGAGTTGCCGGCGGAGTTAGCGCGGCGCGAGAGCCGGTTGCGCAAGATCCGCGAAGCGAAAGCAGCGCTGGAGGAAGAGGCCCGAGTGAAAGCGGCGGCGGCCAACGCGGCCGCGGAAGCGAAAATCGAGGAGCGAAAAAAGCTTGAAGCGGAGACGGGAAAGAAGACGCGTGGGCGGGCCCCGCAAGTGGTGGAGGTAGCGGCAGCGAAGCCGGAGCCTAAAGCCCAACGGAACTTCACTGATCCTGAATCACGAATCATGAAGGACAGTGCCACGGGCAGCTTCGAGCAATCATACAACGCGCAAATCGCCGTTGACGCAGCGGCGCAGATCATCGTCGCGGCCAGCTTGACGCAAGCGGCTAACGACAAGCAGCAACTAGTGCCAGTGCTCACAGCAGTCAAAATTAATGTCGGCCGGATGCCGGAAAAGTCAACGGCCGACGCGGGCTACTTCAGTACTACCGCAGTGACCAGTGAAGCGCTCAGCAGCATCGATCTCTATGTGACGCCGGATCGCGGCAAGAAAACTGAGCAGCTTGAAGAGTCGCGGACGGAGTCGCCACCAGCAGCCGAGATTGAGCAAGCGGTGATCGAGCAGATGCGGGCGAAGTTGAAAACGAACGAAGGCCGAGAGGTCTACAAGCAACGCAAGCTGATCGTCGAACCAGTGTTCGGACAGGTGAAGGAGGTGCGCGGGTTCCGCCGCTTCTCCTTCCGCGGCCTGGCAAAAAACGAAGCGGAGTGGGACTTGATCTGTTTGACCCACAACCTGTTGAAGTTGTTCCGCTCAGGGTTTTGTCTGCAACCAGCTTGAAGATGATCAAGGGCGACCTTTTTGACCAAAAAAGTCGCCCTTGCCGCTCGGTTGCTGAACGCCGGGCCAAGATTGACCAAGCTCTCTATTAACTGAACCACGGACCTTGGCCAAAGAAAGAGGCACCGGTGCCTAGTCACTGATTCTGAAACCCATTAAGCCGACAGACTCCTAGAGCGCGTAATAGGAAGCGTGCCAGCAGAGGTTCACAGCGAAGCC
>JAIVJP010000211.1 GCA_020199975.1 Acidobacteriota bacterium | reverse complement strand
GACGCACACTATGCGGGCAAGATGCCCGCGCTCCAAAGCTTGATGAACCTCCGAACTAACACTCAAATCCGCTGCGGCGAAGTCGCTAAATCGAACTCCGAATCGGCCGCGCGCAAGACCTTAAATGCTCTCAAAGTCAGTACGATGGTCGTCGCAAAGACCAAAGCACCGCAAGCAACGTGCGCCACCGTGATCCCCACCATCGGGTTCAACGGTTGCGGCTCGTTGGGCGATGCGTGCCGGGTCAGGTACGCCGCTACGCCTAACATCAGTTGTACTGTAAGCAAGGCGAGTCCGATTACCGCGGGTCTGGTCAAAAACGACTCGCCCCCATGGCGCCGTAGAATCATGATTGCGGCACCGGCCAGTACGAGCGTTACGGCGAGCGCTCCGCCGATGTGAGCCACGAGCAAGTCTGTCGGCAAATGCTTATCCCAGGTTGCGGAATGTCGAAGCGTAGCCCCGAGTACGAGCTGCAGCAGTATCGTTGCCGCCGCCGCGAGACAAACATAACGAACCGGCAGCGGGCCTTTTTCTTCGAAGGTCAGCCGCTGCCTGGTCCAACTTTTTGACGTAAAGACCGCTAGGGCCACGGTTGTACAGAAGAAAATCTGAGCCAGAGTGGCGTGCGCTGTCGACACGGCCAGCGGCAGCATCAGTTTTACAGTTAGTCCGCCCAAAAGCCCCTGAGCAATCACCATGAAGAGGGCAAATAATCCCAGCCGGCGCACCCACCGTCTCGGTTCTTTTCTGAAAAGGTAGACAAGCAGGACAATCGTAAGCATGCCGACGGCGGTGGCCACCATCCGGTGACCATGTTCCCAGAAGAGATTGCCTACCATCTCCGGAAAAAATTGTCCGTTTGAGAGGGGCCAATCTTCAGTTGCCAATCCAGCGTCATGGCTGGTGACGAGCGCCCCGGCGATAATCAGAAAAAACGTCGCGCCCGCTACCAGCAAAGCAAACAAATGTAGCCCTTTATTCACCGTTGTCCGGTTCCCTATTGCTAGCCCAGCTCTATTGCCGATTTCCAATCGCCAATTGCCGATTTGTCAGAGGCGAGCAGTAAGCTATCAACCTTCTGAAATTGGCAATCGGAAATCGGAAATCGGCAATGGCGTTCAGTGTCGTCCGAGCATAGGCATTTCGAGCGCCGGCATCATCTGAAGCCCACCTGGCCGCGATGAAGCAGTTGGGGCCTCGCCGAAAGCGAAGTCAGCCTTGCCACTGCCATTGGCCGCCACTGTGACCTGCATAGTCTTCTCGGTGCCGTTCGGACCACCTTTCTCATGCCACGCAGCTACTGTGTAAGTTCCCGGCGGTACGCCCTTGATGTTAAAGGTGCCATCCTCGCCACTTACCGCGTAAAACGGGTGTTTGAGAACTCCGATGTACGCCTTCATCCAAGGGTGCTGGTTACATTTGACGGGAATCAGAACTTCGGGACGCGCGAAGCTCTTCTCAATCGGAGCCGCACCGTTTGCCTGGGTTTGATTCCATTCCGGGTTAACCCTTGGCGTCGGGTGAACATTGTGCTGAGTCGGATCGCTGTTGGTGATTCTGACCTTCTGATTTGCCTGGACTCCCAGCACATGCGGCACGTAGTGACACCCTTTCTGGTCAAGGACTACAGCGTCTGTCGGCGTTGCGAAAGTGTAGTCGCCAACCTTGGTGCCGTCGGCAGTGGTTCCATCCTTAATGTAGACAAAAGCATTCGCGAGCTTGCCGTCCTTCGCCAGAGTGTCCTCTGTCACCAGATTCGGGTTGTTTTGCCCGCAGACCGGATCTGCTGACGTGTCGATTTTCTTCGGAGCCGGTGGAGTGCCATTGAATGCGATGGCTCCCGTAACTGTTCCCTCATCACCTTTTCTTGCGTAGGTCTTGCCGGTTGTTGACGCGCCTGAGTTTGTCTCCGAGGCAGCGTCATTTGTCGGCTGCTTGCTACAGGATGAAGCGAGCGCGAGGAGCGAAAGAATTATGGTCAGGACAAACCAGACCCTCATCTGCTTAAACATGATCAGTTCCTCCAAATTAAGATACTTTTCGGTGCAACTTTAACACGGGCTTCGTCAGAAGTGGACCCGCGAAGCTTCACCAGACAACTACAACCCGGGGGCATGCGTACTGGCTCGCCCGGTTGTTCTAGACACAGTCGGCGCGCGCCGGTTTCTACGAATTCGCTTCGCCGGATCGATCTGCGCGGGATCCAGGAGCCAGCGGAAAGTCCAGTCAGGCTTGAGGCGCTCGCCAGCGAGCAGGAAGTTTGGTGCGATCGCTTGCGCGTCACGCACTGGATCACCGGTGATGTGACATTTCAAACAAGGAGTGCCCGAGGTGAACAGTTGTCGCGCGACAAGCTTTTCCTGGTCGCTCAGCGGCTGCAGAGGCTCCTTAACGTAAGGTTCCTGCTGCCCTGACACGGCCATGAAGAATCGCACTAGTGTCTGCAGTTCGTTTGGCGAAAAACTGAACGTAGGCATGCGTGCCTTTAGATAGACTCGCACGCCATTTCTATCCAGCCCGGGCTGTGGCTTTAGTTTTCCGTTGCCATTCGCACCGGCACTTCCATCCGCACCCTGGTTTTGTTTGCTACTAGCGTTTGCGCCGCTGCTGGACCTTTCATCGGTTGCCGCACTGGGGACTACTTGTCCTTTCTGATCGCTCAAAGAAGGATCGTTAAGAAAGCGAAGTAACCAGTTCGGATCGACACGCGCTCCTTCGCTCGTCAGTATTGGCGGTAGCAAATCCTTACCCTCTGGCGTTTGGTAAAATGGCACGCCCATCAAGACCGAACGCTGCCCCACTTGAATCTCGTGACAGCCCATGCAGTTGTACTTCTTGATAACCCACCAGCCGTTTTGCACATCCTGCCGTCGCTGGTCCTGCGGGTTATAGAAGAGCGATGCGGGCACATTCGATCCTTCGGCCCCGACGCTGCCGAGCAGAAATGTGGTCAGAGCATTTCGCCATTCCGGAGTGAGATAAGGCTTGGGCATTCGGAGCCGATCTTTGGGATCCTTCTCTTTACCCTGATCATAGATCGATGGTTCGGCCAGCTTGTGTTCGAAGAAGCCTTTGTGGTTGTACCAGGATTTCTCCGAATGTTCGCCATGCAACTTGAGCGGATCGTGTCCCTTCTCCGCATCGTGAGTCAGCAAAGCGAAGTCTAATCTCTCAATAGGTGTAGCGCCTTCAACCGTGAGTTCCTTACCGATCCGCTGTTCCTCTTCAAACCCCTTGATTTCGTGACAACTGGCGCAACCGTACTGCTTGATCAAGCCATGACCTTTCTCCTCCAAATTCGGATCGTCCATGAAAGAGGCATCGGGATAAGCAGGGGGCGAAGAAAGCGAGAACAAGTAACTTGCGATGTCTCGAGCGTCCCGATCAGTCAGCCGGAAGTTTGGCATCACGGTCATGTTCTGAACTTGCAGCTCCGCACCGTCATTCGGACAGCGAGAATTTAACTCCGTATCAAACGCGTAAGGCTTATTGTTTTTGCTGTAATCCTCTGCCGTTAGATCACGCTTTTCTTTCGGACAATATGGCGCCCAACGCTCGCGTGGGTTATGAATCCATCGCACGATGTATTCGTAGTTCGCCTTCTCACCAACGCGCTGAAGACTCGCGGCAAAGGTGCCACCTATTGAGCTTTCGCTATCGCCGATCGAGTGACAGCCAAGGCAGCCTCGTGTTTCAAATAGTTCCTTACCATGCGCGTTATCGCCACGGGCCTGGTCAGGAGCCTTGCCGCTGAAACTCTGCTGCCAGAGATAAGCCGAGATCGCTTTGACCTGCTCATCGCCGTCCTGGTCGACTCCGAAGCGCCAGAAAGTCGGCATCTTGGTCCCTGGGCGAAAGGCCTGGGGATCTTTGAGCCAGACGGGAATCCACTCTTTACGCAACTTGAGCCGCACGTCCTTCAAGTTTGGACCAATCTTCTTCTGGTCCTGCATGAGATACTTCGACTGTAGATTCAACTGATCGATGCGCGCGGCAAGTAGGCTATTCGAGACGCGCAAGGATTCAGCATGCGCAAGCAACCGTTGCGCTTCGGCGTCATCGGCTGCCAGATTGGCGGCCTCCGTATCCTGGCGAATCTGTTTCTCGTTGCCGATTATTTGGTCCTGAATCTGGGTACTGTTCAGCCGCGTTGAGGAAAGCGTATCCGTCTCGCGATCAAAGCCTTCGTAACGATGGCAGCCCACACAGCCACGCTCGTAGAAGAGATCACGACCAAGGTTCAACGTTTCCGCGCCCTGCGTAACCCGATCCTTGCCATGACACTGCTGGCATCCGGCCTGAATGTTTTCGCGCTCAAACAGCGGCCACAACCAGTATTTGTGCCGGCCATGACCCTTGACGTCACTGGTAGTTGCGCGCCCATTGCCCCAGTGGCAGCCTGAGCAGCCAAAACGATCGGGGTTATGAATCTGCAGCAGCTCTCTGTTCGGATGGCTAACGAATGCCCGCGCCAAGC
>JAIVJP010000490.1 GCA_020199975.1 Acidobacteriota bacterium | reverse complement strand
GCCGCAGACTGGGGGCGCAGCGATGTCGATATCAGGCATCGCTTCGTTTTCAGTCCGGTGTACGAGGTCGGTCGTATCAGTAACGAGAATGCTTTTACGCGCGGCTTGTTGAGCAATTGGACCTTCTCCGGAATCATTACCTTGCAGAGTGGCTTTGCCCATTCGGCTTTGATTACCGGCGATGCTAATCGCGATGGCAACTCAGGCACCGATCGGGTACCTGGCACCGCACGTAACGGATTCACTACGCCGAGCATCTATGTTTTTGATACTCGCGTCACAAAGTCGTTCAAGTTTGGAGAGAGATACAAACTGAGTCTGGTTGGTGAGGCATTCAACCTCTTCAATCGATCTAATCTGGCGACGGTGAACACCGGGCGCTATCGTATCGCCAATTCGTCTGCCGTTGTGCTGACTAATCCCGCCGCGTCCACACCCTTCGGCGGCCCGCGAACCTTCCTGGGCGAGCGACAGATTCAGCTGGCGGCGAAGTTCATATTCTGAGCCCAGCAACGAGCTCGGAAAACCAAGGAGACGCCGGCGGCGTCTCCTTTTTTCTCCAGCCTCGGTTTGTGTACGTCACCTAACGTTCGTGGTATAGTGTCCCGCGAATTAGCTTCTGTGACATCTGGATCGGGTTACGGCCTCCTCCTATTGCCATTCTGTTGCTCGTTCTATGACCCTACTATAACCCTAAAAAACAGACCATCTGCAAAGGAATTCGGGCATTGAAAATCTTACTCTATAATCCTGACAACGGCGTGACGCGTAACTTCATGCCTCATCTCTGGATGTTTTTGCTGCAATCGCTCACTCCTCCAGAACACCAAGTACTGCTAATTGATGGCAACGCTAAGCCACTGACCGAAGAGCAGTTGGTGCAATTTGTCCAGGATGAAAAGATCGGACTGGTAGGTATTGGAGCGATGACCAGAATGGTGGCAAGGGCCTACCGGATGGCCGACGCCATTCGCGCTGTGGGAGTACCGGTGGTGATGGGTGGACCACACGTTACGGAAGCAGCAGATGAGGCGCTCGGCAGGGATGGCGGTCAGCGACATGCGGACGCGGTGGCCTTGGGTGAAGCTGATGAGACTTGGCCTAGAATTGTTGAAGACGCCGCGCGCGGGCGGCTTCAAGATGTCTATGAGCCTGTAGACGAGACCGGCAAAGAGCGCAAGCCAAGCCTGACGCCGTATCCGTCAATCCCCTGGGAAACGCTCGACCTCGATCAGTTCAACCTGGTTCCCAAAATAGCGCGTTCTTTTCTGGAGCGACATGGCGCTGGTTGGGGAACCTTTCATATGGTGCCCATCGAATCGGGACGCGGTTGTCCCTACGGCTGTGAGTTTTGCACGGTCACAGGGTTCTTCGGGGATTCGATTCGATTTCGAACAAATGAAAGCGTAGTTGACGAACTTCTGCGGCTAAAGATGCGCGCGCGCAAGAATCTTGGTCAGATAGCCGTCTTTTTCATAGATGATAATTTTGCCATCAATATCAAGCGCACGAAGTCGCTTCTTAAAGACATTATTGCCGCCGGTGCCCAGCTTCCCTGGACCGCGCAGATTAGTGCCAATCTCTTGCGTGATGAAGAGCTTGTGGATCTGATCTCTGCTTCGGGTGGAAGGTGGATATTCATTGGGATGGAATCAATCGATCCGGCCAATCTTGCGGACGTGAATAAGAACTTCAACAAGCCCGGCGAATATGCCGCGGTGCTCGACCGACTCTCAAAACGGAACATCTACGCGATCACGTCTTTCATCTTTGGTATGGATAACGATACGCCCGGTGTGGCGGATCGAACGCTGCAGGAGATTGCCAGTTGGCCTCCGGTGCTGCCCGTCTTCGGACAACTTACAGCGTTTCCGGGTACGCCGTTGTATGCCAGATTGGGAGCTGCAGGCCGAATGACTCGCCCCCGTCACTGGATGGATTTTGCTCCCTTTAAGATGGCGCACACTCCCTTGAAGATGACCATTGAACAGGCCCAGATGGAAGTAGATAAGGCCTGGAGGACGTCCTATAGCGCTAAGAACAACGAGAAAGCGCTACAGTCAATCGCTGACCGGCGGATTGATGACAGATTAATGCACCTGATTGCGCGCTTGTTCTTCCGAGGCATTTATTTCCCCCAGTTGACCAAGCGCGATTGGACCAAACTGGTGGCTCAAAATCGACGCCCGGTTTGGAAGCTCGCCAGAGAGGCCTTCGGCCTGTATCGAGCCTCGCGGAAGAATGGTCCCCGGGCCGAAGCGCTCACGAGGCCCCTGCAGTCGTAAGTGTTGATCG
>JAIVJP010000489.1 GCA_020199975.1 Acidobacteriota bacterium | reverse complement strand
GCCAAACAGTGCGCGGCCAAACATCGCGCGGCCAAACAGTTGACTTTGTCCCAACAAGTGGGATAGAAGCGGCCTGCGAGACTTTTCAATTCACACGCCTGCCCAAGGAGCCGTATATGAGTCGAATCTCGCTTAAAGTTGTCTGTCTGATTGCCACTTTGATGCTGCTTTCGTGTCAGCCGGCCGAGCCGCCTTCGAATGTTGCTGAGAGAAGGACCTCCTCAACTCCGGAAGAGACAAAGAAGGCGCCTGCCACTGATCTGGAAGCCCTCTCAAACCGGCTAGTCACGCAGGTAGCCGGCATAAAAGAAGGCGACATTGTGTTTATTAGTGGTGGCGTGCGCGACTTCGAACTTCTCGAAAACCTCACCACCGACGTAAGACGAGTGGGAGCGCATCCGCTCTTGACGGTCAGTAGCGACCGAATGGCCAAGAAGTACTACGAGACAGTGCCGGAGAAATATGACTCACAATCTCCGGAACTCGATCTTAAACTGGCCACAATGGCTACTGTGGCAATCAGCGTGGATGCCAACGAAACTGAAGACCTCCTTTCGGGAGTCTCACCGGCGCGATTGGCCGCGCTGGGTAAAGCGAATGAGCCAGTGGGTGATTTGTATCTTAAGCGCAGCGTGCGTCAGGTTTCGGTAGGTAACGGACTATACCCAACGGAATGGCGGGCGAAGCGATACGCGATGTCGCAGGATGAACTAGCCAAAGCCTTCTGGTCAGCTGTAAACACAGACTATTCAGCCTTGCAGGCGAGCGGCGAGAGAGTCAAGTCAGCGCTGGCCGCAGGAAAGGAAGTGCACATTACGAACCCGAACGGCACCGATCTGAAGGTAAGAATCGAAGGCCGGCCATTCTTTGTTAGTGATGGGATCATCTCGGCCGAAGATGTGAAGAAAGGTGGCCCAGCCGTCTCTGTCTATCTGCCCGCTGGTGAGGTCTATTGCGCGCCGATACCGGGAACCGCGGCGGGCAAGGTTGTCGTCAGCCGAGACTTTTACCAGGGCAAGGAGATCACCGATCTCACGCTCACCTTCGTGGCGGGAAAACTAACGTCGATGACCGGCTCAGGACCTGGATTTGCCGGCTTCAAGGCGCAATATGACGCAACGGGAGACGGGAAAGAACTCTTTGCCTTCGTTGACCTCGGAATCAATCCAAGCTTCAGCGTTCCCGCCGCCGGCAAACTTGGCAATTGGATTCAGGCGGGAATGGTGACCGTGGGGACGGGGAACAACACCTGGGCCGGCGGAGACAACAAGATCTCTTACGGCATGACTAACTATCTGCCTGGCAGCACCGTCAATCTGGACGGCAAAACGATTGTCGAGAAAGGAGTATTGAAGCTCTAGTGGACGAACGTTGGACGGGGCGACGAAACGGCGGGGCGAACCTGGGATGGGCAAATGGTTTCGTGCACGATTTAGGTCTGCTCTTTCTCCCCTTCTCCAGGTCCCCGCGTCACCGCGTCTCCCATTCTCCCCGTCCCTGCGTTCCCCGTCTCCCACTTCAGCCCTTCATCCCTTGGGTGCGTTGTAAACCGAGCGGGCCTGAATTACATACTCCTTATCGTCATAGACGCCATCGCCGTTCACGTCCACACTTACTTTGATCTTGTGTTGTTTGCCGTCGCGAACATCACCCGGGTTAAATGCCAAACTATACTGACTGCGCAGCAGGCCGTTGATCGAATTCAGGATTCCGGGAATCTCGCCTTCAAAGGTGTAGGGAAAATAAGCTCCACCCGTTTCCTTCGCGAAGGTTTTGAGCGTGTTGTCGGCCTGAAGCAAAGTCATCCTTCCAGGCATACCCGAAAGGCTGTCCGTGGCCGGAAGGGAATCACCATACCTCTTATTGAACATATTTCCGGTGCCAATGATGTAGATTGGAATACCAGCATTCTGGGCAATCTTGCGAGCGTCGCCGTAATTTATTTTGCTAAACGTATCGATTCCGGAGGCTATGAGGATCAGCGCCCGCCTGCGTCCCTGAACCGTCATCAGCCCTGCATAATCAGACTTTTCTGTTTTCGAGTCCTCCAGCACCACTGAGTCACCGCGTCCGCCAATTAGTACGAACTTCAACGCATCGAAAAGATTGCTCTCTCTGAACGCCGGCGAATTGCGCAGCAACAGATTGATGACCTCATTGATTCGTCTGGGGTCGTTGGTGAAATCCGTTAACGGCGTTGGACGCATGTCGTAGGCAACCACCGAAACGTAGTCATCTGGCGGCTTAATAAACTGCGAAAGAAACATTGCGGTCGGACGCAGCACCTCATAAGTTC
>JAIVJP010000210.1 GCA_020199975.1 Acidobacteriota bacterium | reverse complement strand
CTACTGCTCCGATCACCATGTAATCAATTCCATGTTCCCTTAGATCGCTGGTGAGTTGCGTTAGCGTATTGTTGAGGGTTCCTTGCCCCATAAAATAGCGTTGCCCTTCGGCATAGATGTCTTGCACCGATCGAGAGTTAATATTTGAACTCAAAGTAGTCATCGCGATCGTTTATACATACTCCTCAAATATCCACCACCCACCCACCCGCTACCACAGGCGGTACTGACAAAGCAAACGCGGTCCTATTTACAAATACTCTTCAACCTTTCTGACAATCTCCCGGATCTGGAAAGGCCGTCCTTTCACCTTTGAGAATGCAACCGCGTCGACCAGATACTTCGCGCGTATCATGGTCGCGAGCTGTCCCAGGTTCATCTCCGGCACAATCACCGTCTCAAATCCGGCAAGCACCTCGCCCAGGTTCTTGGGGAAGGGATTAAGATGACGAAGATGCGCTGACGAGACGCTTTTGCCTTCGCTCTGCAACTTCTCCACTGCCGTGCTGATAGAACCATAGGTGGAGCCCCAGCCGAGAACGAGTACCTTGCCCTTTTGTTCACCGAAGACTTCCACGAGCGGAACGTCGTTGGCTGCCCGATCGATCTTCTCCTGTCGCAGCTTCACCATCAAGTGATGGTTTTCCGGATCGTAGTTTACGTTGCCGGTAATGTGTTGCTTCTCAATGCCGCCGATGCGATGTTCGAGACCCGGCGTTCCGGGAATGGCGTAAGGCCGAGCTAAGGTTTCGGGGTCGCGCGCGTAGGGCATGAAACTGGCTGGGTCATTCGCAAAAGTGACTTCGATCTTAGGCAGGTCAGCGATTTCAGGAATGGCCCATGGCTCAGCACCATTTGCCAGGTAACCGTCCGACAGATAGAAAACCGGGCTCATGTACTTAAATGCCAGCCGAACCGCTTCAATCGCCATGTGGAAGCAGTCGGCCGGAGTTGCGGGAGCCACCACGATGGCCGGACACTCGCCGTTTCTTCCCCAAACAGCTTGAAACAGATCGGCCTGTTCAGTCTTAGTTGGCAGTCCTGTTGAGGGCCCACCGCGTTGCACGTTGATGATCACTAAAGGCAGTTCGGTCATCACCGCCAGACCAATCGCCTCCTGCTTCAGTGCCACACCGGGACCGGACGTTCCGGTCAACCCAATCTGGCCCGCGAAGCTCGCGCCGATGGCAGCACAGACGGCGGCAATCTCATCCTCAGCCTGAAACGTCTTCACTCCAAAACTCTTGTGCCGCGCTAACTCATGCAAAATGTCCGAGGCCGGCGTGATGGGGTACGAGCCGTAGAACAGCGGCCGTCCGGAGAGTTGCGAGGCAGCCACGAATCCGATCGCCGTCGCTTCGTTGCCGGTAATCTTGCGATATTTGCCAGGAGCGATTTTGGCTTTCTTGATCGTGAAGTGCGTAGTGAAAACCTCGGTAGTGTCGGCGAAGTTGTAGCCGGTTTTAAGTGCTATCTCATTTACCTTGGCCAACTCCGGATTCTTCCCGAACTTTGCACCAATCCAATTGAGCGTGTTCTCCATCGGTCGATCGTAAAGCCAATAGAGCACGCCGAGCGCGAAGAAATTCTTGGAGCGATCGATCTCCTTGCGCGAAAGCTCGACATTGCCTTTGAGAGCATTCATGTTGAGCGTGGTGATCGGCAGCTTGTGCACGCGATAGCCGGCGAGTGAGCCATCGTCGAGAGGGTTGGTCGCATAATTTGCGTACTTCAAGTTCTCTTTAGTGAAGCCGTCGGTGTTGACTATGATGGTGCCACCGTCTTCTAGGTCGGCTAGATTAACTTTCAACGCCGCAGGATTCATCGCCACCAGAACGCTGGGCTGGTCGCCGGGCGTCTTAATGTCCTGGCTGGAAAAGTTGAGTTGAAAGCCGCTGACACCCGGCAAACTTCCCGCAGGGGCGCGAATCTCCGCGGGGAAATCCGGCAAGGTCGAGATGTCGTTGCCGACAACTGCCGAAGTGTTCGTAAACTGCGTGCCGGTTAATTGCATGCCGTCGCCGGAGTCTCCGGCGAAGCGAATGGTCACAGCTTCTACTTCCTCGAGGTTCTTTTCGATCTGTTCAGCGGGTGTTTCGATGACAGTGCTCATAGGTGTTTGCTTATTAGGCCTCCAAGAATCAGTGCATCATCTATACATTGCCAATTGCCAATTGCCAATTGCGCCAGGCCGTCTTAGTGGTTTTGAAAAAATCGGCAATCGGCAGTGTCCTAAATCGGCAATTGGAAATCGGCAATCGGCAATGTCCTAAATCGGCAATGACCTATCCTCCGTGCT
>JAIVJP010000209.1 GCA_020199975.1 Acidobacteriota bacterium | reverse complement strand
GGCTACGGCCTCTCCCTTACCCTCTCGACAGCGCAATAAGCAATTTGTCCGTGCATGTCTCTTCATCAATTTCTTTTGTTGCCGCTGCCGCCCGCTTGGCGGGCTGGGAATCAAATACGATTGGCCTGGGGCTCACGCCCCAGGCTCTATGCTGTCGCCACGCTCCGCGGGCTCTAATTCCAAAGAGCTGTCGCCGCTTCGCTCTGCCGGCGGCTCCAAAGCAACTATTTCCTAGCATATATCCACAAATGCCAGCCCCAACGAAAAGCAAGCCTCGATTCGAGCGAACGGGGCAAGACGCTTCCAATCAATGGCAGCCAGCGCTTGTTCAGAAAATAAGTGCGCAACTCGATTTTGGCGAAACCTTTGAATAACTCGCGCGCCTCACCCCGAGAATAAACGCGCGCCAGGGGATTGCCTGCTCCGTCCGTATTCTGACTTAGAAACTCCTCAGACTTGAGATAGCTGCGCTGATCGTTCCTGAGCTGCGTGGCGTGTTGCCGAAGAGATTCAAGCGACTCTCCAGTTAAGCGGTGGACCAGACTAACTCCCGGCTCCCACCTCAACAGCTGTGCTCCGGCGCGGCGAAGCAGCGAAATGTTCACGCGATAATTGTACGAATCGCGGTGGTATAGCATCACGACCGCCCGCCCACCGGGCCGAAGCACGCGATAGATCTCATTGACAGCACGCTCGATATCAGGCGTGTGGTGCAACACTCCGTGTGAATAAACCAGATCGAATGAATCGTCAGCGAAGTCGAGTTTCTCGGCGTCTGCGGTCTGAAAGGTTCCCGTGAGATTGAACAGCTCGAACCGCTTCTGGGCTAATTCAATTGCCGCATCTGTCAGATCGACTCCGGTATAATCCGCTCCGGCCCCAGCAAATTGAGCACCATCCGTGCCAAGCCCGCAACCTATCTCCAGCACCTTGAGACCCTGGGTGCTGGCGAAGTCGGCAGCCTGCGGAATGTGCCATTCTTTCTCGTAGCGATGCTCTTCCAGGACTTCGTAGAATCGCCGCGTTCCCGGCGCCGCATCGGCGAATTTAGTTCCGCAGGGGTTTGCCTGCCAGAACGCACGCACCCTTTCTTTCAGATTGTTCGAATCAGACATGCGGAAGGGGAAGCATAACAGAGCAGTGGTGACCGGAAAAGGGAGCCGGCTGAAAGGGGTGGGTCAGTTTGATTCCGGAAGTTTAGAGTTCATCAACCTTAAAGGTTGCCGTTTCGCGACCACACACTAAAGTTTGAACTCTAAACTTACTTCTTCACCACCGAAAGTATCCGTTCAATCAACTTGGCATCATCAGGCAACAGCCCGGACTTGGGCAGACGCGGCGTCAATGTGGCCCAATTTGGGTCCATTGCAAACACGCGACGAAACAGCGGCAGCGACTCATCTACTCGACCCATGTTGACGAGGGCGATAGCATGCCAGTAGATCATCTCAGCGTTGTCGGGAACCAGTTTCTCCGCCGCGCCATATTCGCGCAGTGCTCCTTCGTTATCTTTATGCTCGACTGCGAGATCACCAGCATTCATATGGTTGTAGGCGCGTTGCAGCTTGACCAACCTGCGCAGCTCTATTAAAGGTTCGGAACTGTCGTCAACGCGCAAGTCGAAAACGCGATCCTTCCATGCCTGGCCGGTTGGTTTCCCCGTGACGACGATCAGTGCGGCTGATTGTTTGCCGCGAATGTCGCCGCCGGCAGCTTGCGCAGCCTCAAGCGCAGCCAGCATGCGCTCAGCGAGGTCACCCTTTGTATTTTCAAAGGCCGCGGCCATCGCCGGCCAAACCTTGTCGCTCAACATCAAATTTGCTTGTACTGAATGGTTTTTGCCGATGATATGGCCCGCTGCTTGAATATTGTTCTTGCCGGTCCATGCATCGACCCGTCCTTGAGCATCAATCATTGCCACCTGGCGCACTTCGCGGCCTTCGTCTCCGGCAGTCAGCGATTTCAGTGCGTCGGGCGCACTCTTACCAGCACGCATCAAATCAAGACCAAGTTTTCCATAACTCGGGTCAACGAACGATTGTGTGGCCACAGCGCCGACTCCTGCTTCGGCCCAAGCGACGATTGGCCCGATGGAGAACCAGTGGGACTGCACCGCGACTCCGAGTTCGCCCGCACTTGGATCTCGTGCGACGATCGAGTAGGTATGAACAGGTCGGAGCCGGAGTAAACGTGGGTCTTCCACCTGTGATTGAGTTCTGACGGGCGCGAGCAAAACTCCTGCGACGAGAGCGCTCACCAAAAGAGTTGCAATTCGCATACATTTTCTCCAACTTAAGATCA
>JAIVJP010000208.1 GCA_020199975.1 Acidobacteriota bacterium | reverse complement strand
GTGTATGAGCGTGGCAACGACGCTCTCACCGAAGTAGTCGAGGCCCTTGAAGAGAGTGCCAAACTCCACCGTTTGGGCGCGCCGGCGCTGGAAAAGCGCAAGGTAGATGCCACACATCATCGGTCCAAACATGATACCGAACGGCACGAGGCTGCCCAGGATGATCGCCACGGCGGACATCCCAACCAAGAGCCAGTACTGATCCCTCACCAGGCTCCAGCCAGTTTTAAGGCAGTAAATTGGCTGGACGCCGCCGCGCCTCAATGGAGTGGGGGAGAAGTTCTGCATTTTTGAAGTCCTTCTAGTTTGCGGGGTTCGCTTGTAAGGAAGTTGGCTTTCTTAGCCAACCCGCTGTTTTGACTAGCCAATGTAGTTGACCTTTGATTGCTTCCGTATAAATCAGGGCGCCCATCTTATTAGGATGTCCCAACGAAGCATAGCGACAAGCCAGGTACTTAGCCTCTCGACGCTCTTCTTGCACCTTGTCTTCCTTCTTATCTTTCGGTCGTTTGTAAGTCTCCTTACAACTCTTGCTGCGCCGGTCCCTTACCTGATCATTGGGCTTGTAAGCAGCGGTGCCTAACGTCAGCACCACGATCGCGTGTCGCAAGCCTGAGTAATTTGTGGATCCGAACATGAAATTCCAGAGTAGCGTATCAGGCGCGGAAAAAGCGTGCTCAGGCGAAAACTGAATCTCAGCGAATAGGATTCTTGGTTTAGCAGCGCTTTGCCCCAGGTTCGAGTTTACCGCCTCGACTGCCTGGGCGAGACTACTGGTGGAAACACGGTACCAGAGCTCTGAAATCGCCACCAGGTTTGCGCGCATTTGCTTGTCGCTCATCCGCTTAGATTCAGGTTTTTGCGTGGTAAGGCTTTTAACGAGCAGTCGCGCGAAACTATTGTCGTCGCTCAGTGGCGAGATAATATTGTAGTAGCCCGAAACCACGGCATATGCGTTGGGAAACTCCCGGGTAATGCGCTGCAGCAGCAACTGCATCCGCCCACCGCACTTCTCTCTGATGCTGACCTCGAGAAGATCCAACGAGGTTGCAGCGTCCAAAAGATTTCGCACGTCTACGTCATTAATACAGCCATTGACCAGTATCAGATCCACCAGGGCAGGATCACCGTAATATTTCCTGGCGGCATCAACCTGCTCGTTGACCGTGGGCGTCAAAAGGTTTACTTCCGCATCTTTAGAGGTGAACGTTTCCGATCCGGGATAGACCTCGATCGCAGCTCCGGAATGCGCTTCAATTCTCTCCCTCACGTCCCTTCCGGTTTTCTCCTGAAGCCAGTTTTTGAGTCGCCACCAGGCCTTGTCCGGCGTTTTCAAACCCTGACCCCACATTATCGAATCTCCCAGCACCAACATATGCAACGGTTCACGTGCGATGGATTTGCTGGTATCGGGTGCGGGCTGCTGACCAAAGCTAGAGTTGACCGCCGCCAGCGCAAGTATGCCTATCACGATCGCAGCGATGCTTGAGCTGGAAATGAGTTTTCGAATCAGCATGCAAGTCTCACGGACTGTTTTAGAGTTAACACTAGAATCCCGGGGCTGTCCACAGAGACTTGCGGCGCTCATCAACCACTTAATCGGAGGCCTGCGAGGAAGTCCTCAAGCAAATTAAGACTCACTTTGAGGCGGTAGCTGCGCGTGGATCGAATGTCGTCGATGGGCGCGATCTCGCGAGCCAGTGCGACCTTGCCGAGCTCGAGCAGCCGGTCCAGCGGCTGACCTCGCAGCGCGTCTTCCGTTTTTACACAGCGGATCGGAATCGGCGCCACACTACCCAAGGCGATACGAACTTCGTTCAAGCGCTCGCCATTGCTGCTGGCGGTAGCGGCGAAGCACACTTTTGAGATTGCCTGCGCTTTACGCGTGCCGACTTTGCGATAGTACTGCGTCAGGTTTTTGGTCGATCGCGGCAGACGAATGCACGCCAACAGTTCCTGGGGCTGGATGTTCATCTGTTTGTAGCCCATGTGAAAGCCGTGATACGGAACTCGGCGCGAACCTGAGGTGGAGACTAGTTCCCACTCCGCATCATAAACCAGCAAGGCAGCAGGTGAGTCAGCAGCCGGCGAAGCGTTGGCAATGTTTCCACCCAGCGTTCCGCGGTTCTGAATTGCCAGGCCACCCGTTTCGCTTGCGGCCTGGCAAAGCATTGGGAACTGCGCGCGCAAAACGGGATGCAACTGAATCTCAGTGTAGGTTGTCAGCGCGCCGATGGTTACCTGAGCGTTGGCCACCTGGATCCCGCGCAGCTCTTTCAGGTTCCAAATGTTGATATAGTTT
>JAIVJP010000488.1:1157-3462 GCA_020199975.1 Acidobacteriota bacterium | reverse complement strand
GGACATGCTCCATCATCGCCACAAACTAACTCCCTACGCGGGGCGAACGCTGGCGGGCGTAGTCGAAAAGACTTTTCTCCGTGGTGAGAAGATATATGATGCTGGCGAATTCGCGACGGAGCCCACAGGGTTGCTACTGCAAGTGTGAGAAGCAGAATTGGCTATTTCGGATTTTAGCGGCGAATTTACGCGGATGAACGCGGATCAGAAAAAGGCCTTACTCCGATCGCTTGTTTGTGTCTGTTCATATCCGCGTTATCCGCGTGTATCCGCGGCGGCTAAGTCCGGGCGGCTTCCTTACCTGCAAGTTAGCGGGGCTTAGAGCCGTCCTTTCGGGAACAGCTCTCTGATTCTGCACCGGCTGCAACTCTTTGTGTTTTATCCCGAGGAATGAAAAAAGGAAATGGACTTTACTGAACTAATAGATCTGGCAACAGAAAGACTTGGTGGAACGGTGCTCCTCGCCAATGACGAGTTTTTTGCGCCCAAAGAGAATCTGCTCAAGCCCGGTGCGCCAATATTTATCGAGGGCAAATACACCGATCTCGGCAAATGGATGGACGGATGGGAAACCCGCCGCCGTCGCACTCCGGGTTATGATTGGTGCATCATTCGGCTGGGATTGCCGGGCATCATCCGTGGAGTCATCGTCGACACGGCTCACTTCCGTGGGAATTATCCTGAGCAATGTTCGCTCGAGGGATGCACGATTGATGGTCAACCAACCGCAGAGCAACTTACCGGCGAAGGAACCGAATGGACTGGGATTCTGCCGCTGTCCGAACTCGTAGGCAATTCGCCCAATCTCTTTGAGATTGAGACTGACAGCAGGTTCACGCATCTGCGTTTGAAGATCTATCCGGACGGCGGGGTCGCGAGACTAAGAGTCTATGGCGAGGTCGTGCCCGATTGGACCAGACTCAAACGCAGTGGCGGCGAGATCGATCTGGCGGCAGTCGAGAACGGCGGCCTGGTGCTCTCTTGCAGCGACATGTTTTTTGGCCACAAACACAACTTGATTATGCCGGGATGCGCCGTGAACATGAGCGATGGCTGGGAGACGAAGCGACGCCGGGGTCCCGGTCACGACTGGGTAACAATCAAGCTCGGCAAGCCGGGAAGGATTCGTTGCGTCGAGGTTGACACGTCCTACTTCAAAGGCAACTTTCCCGATGACTGCTCGCTGGAAGCGTGCAAGACGAGCGGGAATATACTGCCCGAACACCTCGACTGGAAGCCCATCCTGCCGCGAACGAAACTACAGGCGCACACGCGTCATTTTTTTGAAAATGAAATCCTGGATGCGGGAACCGTCTCCCACGTGAGATTCAATATCTTTCCGGATGGCGGTGTCAGCCGGCTCCGGCTGTTTGGAAGAACCGAAGAAGCTTAGTTCGGAGAATCGAATTGGAGCCTGGCCTGGATCGCCTGAATTCGTTGGCGGCAAACGAAGCAGAGGCGGAGTTTGGCAAATGCTGCGGCTCAACCAATTGGGCCCGACGCATGGCTGCCGAGCGCCCCTTCGCGAATTCGAACCAGCTGGTCACGATCGCGGATCGCATCTGGTGGTCTCTTGAACCGGACGACTGGTTGGAGGCGTTTGCCAGTCACCCCAAAATCGGGGAAAACAAGGCGGCCCGTGCGACCGCGGCTGAAGTTCAAAATTGGGCCGCGCAGGAACAGTCTGGCGCGCAGAACGCTGCGGAGGAAACAGTGCGCTCGCTGGCTAAGCTCAACCGCGAGTATGAAGAGAAGTTTGGCTACATCTATATTGTTTGCGCGACCGGAAAGAGTTCCGAAGAGATGCTCGCAATCCTTCGGGAGCGGCTGCCGAACGATGCGGAAACGGAATTGCGTATTGCCGCCCGCGAGCAATCTCGCATTACCAAACTACGACTCGGAAAACTATTAGACCAATGAGTACCATATCAACCCACATTCTGGACACGGCCCACGGCAAGCCTGCGAATGGAGTAGCTGTGTATCTTGAGAGTCAGAACAATGATGAGAGTTGGGAACAACTCGCCCACGCCTGGACGGACGAAGAAGGGCGAGTGAAGCCTTTTTTCCTGCTGGAAGAACCATTGCCGGCAGGGACCTACCGGCTGGTCTTTGATACAGAGGCGTATTTCTCGGCGCTCAAGATTAATTGCTTTTATCCGCACGTCTGCGTGGTGTTCACAATCGGGGAAGAACCTCAGCACTATCACATTCCACTTTTGATTAGTCCGTTTGGGTATTCGACGTATCGCGGAACATGAGTAGCATTAAGAGCCCGCGAAGCGCGGCGAAAGCATAAAGCCTG
>JAIVJP010000488.1:0-1136 GCA_020199975.1 Acidobacteriota bacterium | reverse complement strand
CGCACGAACAAGATCCTTGACGTGCTTTCGCCTGCTACGTCGCAGGCTGGTTGAATTTTATTTGTTAGTCGGACCTGGGGTTCCGCTGCGCTCCACCCCAGGCTTTACGCTGTCGCCCGCTATCGCCGGCTGTTGAGCGGTTCAGTCAGACCTCAGCCTGTGCCACCAAATGACCATTGATCCAACACTAAGTGAATGGCTCAACCTGGTTCTGCGTTGGGTGCACGTCTTTGCCGGCATCATGTGGGTCGGCACCACCTACTACTTCACCTGGCTGGATGCGCGGCTCAGCGAAGAGGAAAAGGCAGTGGTCAACACGGGAACCCCGGCCCAAATCTGGATGGTCCACAGCGGCGGCTTTTACGTAGTCGAGAAGCGCAAAGTTCCCGATCTCATTTCGCGTCACCTGCACTGGTTTCGCTGGGAAGCCGGTACGACCTGGCTGAGCGGCATGGCGCTCTTAGTTCTGCTTTACTACCTTGGCGGCGGCGCACTCGTGGATCCGGATGTGAGCGAGATTAGTGTGAAAGGGGCGGTTGGTTTGGGAGTCGGGCTGCTAATCGGGGGAGGGATCGTCTACGACTTGATGGTGGTCTCACCACTGGGACGGAATGAAAGGGCGTTCGCCATTATCGCCTATCTCATGGTTGTCGGGATTAGCTACGGACTTTCACAAATTTTCAGCGGCCGCGCCGCATACATCCACGTCGGCGCAATGTTTGGCACCATCATGGCCGTCAACGTCTGGATGCATATCCTGCCAGCTCAAAAGAAAATGATCGCAGCCATCAAAGAAGGACGAAAGCCTGACGATGCCCTCTCTGCGCAGGCCAAGTTGCGCTCAAAGCAAAACACTTTCATGGCCGTGCCCGTGGTCTTCCTCATGATCAGCAACCACTTTCCCGGCGTGACTTATGGCGACCGCTACGGCTGGGCGATCCTTTCGGTTCTCGTGCTGCTTGGCTGGATTGCCGCGAGATTCATTAGACGGGCGTAGAACCTCACGATGTTCGAAGATCCCGGATAGACTTAGCCTTCCCCCTCCGTGAATTCAATAATGGTAAGAAGGTATGTGCGTTTTGCCTTGGGCTGGCGCTGTGTTATTTTGCGCCTCGTGGCCAGAGTCGACTTCATAC